>DUUR01000166.1 GCA_012841425.1 Bacteroidales bacterium
CAATTGATTTTTTATCGTTCTCTACCATCTGTTGTCTATTTGTCAACAAAGCAGTTTCCTCTTTAATAGCCTGTGCTTGAAGGATATAGTTTCTTGCAATATTTTCTAAAGCTCTTTCGCAATTAGGGTCTTGTGCCAGTGCTTTATTATACTCAGCCTCAGCACCTGCATAATCTCCAGTCTCGGCCAAAAGAGCTCCTTTTACGCTATTAAAATCACAAGCATTAGAAGGATCATTTAAAATAGCCTGATCTAAATACTCAAGCGCTTTTTCTGTTTGGTTATCACGAATAAATACATTAACCAAGTTTGGGATAAAATATTTGCTCTTTGGAAATTTATCTGCACCTAGATAAAGAGTTTCTAGATATTTAGCAGAGTCTCCTAAACTAATATACTCACTAGCCATTAATTCATATATATCACTTTCCTGATAAGCACTGTTTTCAATAAAAGGCTCATTTGCAGCCCTTTCAAGCATTTTTAAAGCTCTTTCATGTTCTTCAGCCTGAATAGTTGTAATAATAGCATAGTATTTAATAGTTTGATATGTACTATCTAAAACAAATGCATTTGATTCTTCTGCAAAAATTGGTAATGTTGGAATATCCCAATACACTTCAAAGAAGTCTGCTGCTTTAGAAAAATCATTCTGTTCATTATAGTAAACACCTCCATTAATATAAAAAGGATGGTTTGCTTTAAGGATAGACGAAATATCTTTGCGTACTCTATTTCTTACGCGTCCTCTATCGTCAGGTAGTTCAGCCAAAGAGTCTGATTTTAGGTAAGGCAAGTATGACTCCATTAGTCCGTCATACATTACTTTATCATTTGTATTCTGACCCAACATTGCCTTTGTTCTTTCATTATCAAATGCTTTGTTGCCAATATCTCCCATTATTTTCCATGTTTCAGGATCTGTTGAAGTATCAGCATGCTCAGCGGCCTGCTTAATTAATGTTCTGGCCTCATTAAGATCATCTCTTCCCAATGATCTTTTTGCATCTTTAAGTGCTGATTTTTGTGCGAAGATTGATCCCGCAGAAAAAACAGCAATCATAGTAAGGAATAGGATTTTTCTCATTATGTTCTTATTTTTGTGATTATGTAAAATATATCAATGTATTTTGTTTCTATCTGTTAAGACTAGAATTATTGAAAAAGTTTAATCATTATTCTCAATCTGCTCATTTCCTTCATCTTCCAACGGTATATCGATATCCAAATTATCTTCAATTTCAATATCTTCAATCAGGTCTTCCTCCGAATCTACCTTACAAACCGAAGCAATAACATCATTACGTTTTTCCAAATTAATAAGTCGTACTCCCTGAGTAGCACGTCCCATGATGCGAAGGTCGGAAATTTTCATTCTAATAGTAATACCAGATTTGTTAATAATCATTAAATCGTTATCGTCTGTTACACTTTTTATAGCTATTAGTTTACCTGTCTTGTCGGTGATATTTAATGTTTTAACACCCTTACCCCCTCTTCGAGTAATACGATAAACTGGTTCACCGTCTTCATCATTCAATAAAGTTCTTTTACCGTACCCCTGTTCAGAAACCACAAGAATTGTATCTTCAGATTCTGGTTTCATACAAATCATTCCTATTACTTTATCATCGCCGTCATCATCCAAGGTCATACCCTTCACTCCTGCTGCCGTACGTCCCATTGGTCTTACATCAGTCTCTTCAAACCTTATAGCACGTCCATTTCTGTTAGCCAAGATAATATGCTGATCTCCATCAGTTAACCTCACAGAAATTACCTTATCATCTTCTCTTATAGTTATAGCGTTAACACCATTTTGTCTTGGACGTGAGTAAGCTTCCAGTAGTGTTTTCTTAATAACACCCTTTTCGGTACAGAACAGCAAATAATTAGAATTAATATAATCCTCATCCGATAAATTATCAACACGCACAAATGCAGTTACCGAGTCATCAGAGTCTATATTCAGTAAATTTTGAATTGCCCTTCCTCTCGAATTTTTTGAGCCTTCGGGAAGTTCGTATACACGCAACCAAAAACATTTACCCTTTTGAGTAAACAGCAACATATAATTGTGCATAGTTGCAGGATATATATATTCAATAAAATCCTCTTCGCGTGTTTCCGTTCCTTTTGCACCCACCCCACCTCTGTTCTGAGTATGGAAATCTGCCAGAGGAGTACGCTTAATGTATCCCATGTGCGATATAGTAATAACCATATCATCATCAGAATAGAAATCCTCAGGATTCATATCCTCAGCTGCAAAAATTATTTCCGAGCGACGCTCATCACCAAATTTATCCTTAATTTCAACTAATTCATCCTTTATCACACCCATCAAAACATCTTCATTGCTAAGTATTTCATTTAAACGGGCAATAAGTTTTTGAATCTCATCAAATTCAGCGCGAAGCTTATCTTGCTCTAGACCAGTTAACTGTCTTAATCGCATCTCCACAATAGCGCGAGCCTGTATTTCAGAAAGTTCAAATCTTTCTATCAAGCCCTGTATTGCAGCTTGAGGATTAGATGAACCTCTAATAATAGCAATTACCTCATCAATATTATCTGAAGCAATAATCAGTCCCTCAAGGATATGAGCTCTCTCTTCTGCTTTGCGAAGTTCATATATAGTTCTGCGAGTTACTACATCGTGACGGTGATCTACAAAATACTCAATCATTTGTTTCAGATTAAGTAATATCGGTCTGCCATTCACAAGAGCAATATTATTTACACTAAAAGAAGATTCAAGTGCAGTAAGCTTATATAATTTATTTAAAACTACATTAGCATTACCGTCACGCTTAACATCCACCACAATACGCATACCACGTCTGTCAGACTCATCGTTTACGTTCGAGATGCCATCAATTCTTTTCTCTGAAACTAGGTCGGCAATATGTTTAATTAGCGCTGCTTTATTTACAAGATAAGGTATTTCAGAAATTATAATCTTATCGCTTGAGCCCACTGTTTCTATTTCGGCCCTGCCACGCATAACTACTCTACCCCTACCAGTTTCAAAAGCCTCTTCAACACCTTTATAGCCATATATAAAAGCACCTGTTGGAAAATCAGGAGCTTTTATATGCTTCATTAAACCTTTAATATCAATATCCTTGTCATCTATATATGCAATAATACCGTTTATACACTCCGTAAGGTTGTGAGGAGCCATATTGGTTGCCATACCCACTGCAATTCCCGAAGAACCATTCATAAGCAGGTTAGGAATTCTAGAAGGTAGTACTGTAGGCTCTTCCAGTGTATCGTCGAAGTTTAGTTGAAAATCAACCGTTTCTTTGTCGATGTCGCGCAACATCTCTTCCGCAAGCCTGTTTAGCCTTGCCTCTGTATAACGCATGGCCGCAGGGCTGTCACCGTCAACACTACCCATATTACCCTGGCCATCAACAAGTGTATATCTCATGCTCCACTCCTGAGCTAGCCTTACCATGGCATTATAAACAGATGAGTCGCCGTGAGGGTGGTACTTACCTAATACCTCACCAACAATTCTGGCAGATTTCTTATGTGGCTTATCGTGAGTATTACTTAACCCCGACATTCCATATAATATTCTCCTATGTACTGGCTTAAAACCGTCGCGAACATCCGGTAAAGCACGTGAAACAATAACTGACATCGAGTAATCGATGTACGACGACTTCATTTCATCTTCGATATTAATCTTGATGATTCTATCTTCCTGATCAACCATATTCTAATTGTGATTTTTCTTTAGAAAAATTATCTTTGTAAGTAGTTATAATTCAATGTGGTAACTGAGCACAGTATTTCCCACTTTAATTAGACTAAAGTACTACTTTTCTTTCATTTTAACAAAAAAACAGGCACTAATTTAGTGCCTGTCTCAAAGTTTCTAAACCTTTTATTGTCCGTGACAATTCTTATATTTTTTGCCACTACCACAAGGGCACGGCTCATTTCTACCTACTTTTTTCTCAACTCTAATAGGCTCTAGCTTCTGCTTCTGGCGTTGTTGAGCGTTAGGGTCGTCATTGCTTCCTTCGCCAGGTGCTATACCGCCCGACTCATCTTTTTGGGTTCTGTATTTACTGTAGTCGGTTTTTTGCTCCGGAGCAGCCTGTCTCACAGTCGAAGGATCTTGCACAGGAATTTGCCCCCTCATCAATATCGAGACCGATTTAGAGTTAATATCATTAATCATTGTTCCAAAGAGGTTAAACGACTCTAACTTATAAATCAGAAGTGGATCTTTTTGCTCATAACTAGCCGTTTGTACAGATTGGCGCAAGTCGTCCATCTCACGTAGATGCTCTTTCCAGTCCTCATCTATAGTATGCAGTAAGATTGATTTCTCAAAAGATCTTACTAAAGCTTTAGAGCCTGTTTCATACGCCTCCTTCAAATTGCATGATATGTTATACACCCTTTTTCCATCAGTAATAGGAATTAGAATATTCTCATACATAGCTCCCTGTTTTTCATATACCTGTGTAATAACAGGTTGAGCAATCTCTGCAAGACGATCTGTTTTACGTTTAAATGTCTCAAATGCTTTTTCTTTTACAGCATCAATCATATCACTCGTACGCATTTTTTTCATATCCTCTTCTTTAAAAGGAACCTCAAATGCCATAACACGTAGAAGTTCATGTTTCATGCTCTCATAGTCATCCTCGTACGTCTCTACAATATTTTTTGATGTTTCGGATATCATGTTAGCAACATCATTATCTATACGTTCGCCCATAAGAGCGTGTTTGCGACGTTTATAGATAACCTCACGTTGAGAATTCATAACATCATCATACTCAAGCAGTCTCTTACGAATGCCGAAGTTATTCTCCTCAACTTTCTTTTGAGCACGCTCAACAGATTTGCTAAGCATACTATGTTCAAGTACGTCACCCTCTTCAAACCCCATCCTATCCATCAAGCCAGCTATCTTTTCAGTAGCAAATAGTCTCATTAGGTCATCCTCAAGTGACACAAAGAACACAGAAGAACCAGGGTCACCCTGCCTACCTGCTCTACCACGAAGCTGACGGTCTACACGACGAGATTCATGTCGCTCTGTACCAATAATTGCTAAACCACCCGCTTTCTTTACCTCTGCTGGTAGTTTAATGTCGGTACCCCTACCAGCCATATTTGTGGCTATAGTTACCACACCGCTTTGACCTGCATTTGCAACAATATCAGCTTCTCTCTGGTGTAGTTTTGCATTTAGTACATTATGCTTTATTTTACGTAAGTTAAGCATCCTGCTCAATAGCTCAGAAATCTCTACAGATGTGGTACCCACAAGAACTGGGCGTCCTTTAGATACTAAGTTTTCGATCTCTACAATAACAGCATTATACTTCTCACGTTTAGTTTTGTAAATACGGTCGTTTTGGTCATCTCTTATAATTGGTCTATTTGTAGGAATCACCACAACATCCAGTTTATAGATATCCCATAATTCACCTGCTTCTGTTTCGGCCGTACCAGTCATACCTGCCAGCTTACTATACATCCTAAAGAAGTTCTGAAGAGTAATTGTTGCAAACGTTTGAGTTGCAGCTTCAACCTTCACTCTTTCCTTTGCCTCAATCGCTTGGTGAAGTCCGTCTGAATAACGTCTTCCTTCCATAACCCTACCAGTTTGCTCGTCAACAATCTTAACTTTATTGTCAATTACAACATACTCATCGTCTTTTTCAAACAGTGCATATGCCTTAAGTAGCTGATTTATAGTATGAACGCGTTCCGATTTTATTGCATAATTCTGAAGCAGCTCATCTTTCTTAGTCGCTTTTTCTTCTTCGTTTAAACTTGTATTCTCTAAATCAGAAAGTTGAGAAGCAATATCGGGTAAAATAAAAAACTGAGGGTCGTCAGAATTACCCGTAAGCAAGTCGATACCCTTATCCGTAAGATCTATGCTATGTTGTTTTTCATCAATAACAAAATATAGAGGATCGGTAACCACATGCATATTACGGCTCTGCTCCTGCATATAAAAAGCTTCTGTCTTAAGCATTGCAGCTCTTATGCCCTGTTCGCTCAAATATTTTATAAGCGGTTTATTCTTAGGCATACCTTTAAACGAGCGGAACAATAATAGTGCTCCTTCCTCCTGAACCTTAGTATCAGACGAGGCCATCTTAGTTTTTGCTTCAGCAAGCAAGCTAGTAGTAAGCTCTCGTTGTGCTTTAACAATCATTTCAACACGAGGGCGGAACTGATCAAAAAGTTGATCATCACCTTTTGGTACTGGTCCCGAAATAATAAGAGGTGTACGAGCATCATCAATTAAAACCGAGTCTACCTCATCCACAATTGCAAAATTATGCTTACGCTGCACCAAATCCTTTGGAGAAACAGCCATATTATCGCGTAGATAATCAAATCCAAACTCGTTATTAGTACCAAATGTTATATCAGCCTCATAAGCTTTTCGTCTCGATTCGGAGTTTGGCTCATGCTTATCAATACAGTCAACAGACAGACCATGAAACATATACATAGGTCCCATCCACTCCGAGTCACGTTTTGCCAAGTAATCATTTACCGTTACAATATGCACACCTTCGTGAGTTAATGCATTCAAAAATACCGGCAATGTTGCTACCAGCGTCTTACCCTCACCAGTTGCCATTTCCGCAATCTTTCCGCTATGCAACACAACACCACCAAAAAGCTGCACATCATAATGAATCATCTCCCAGCTTATCTCAGCGCCCCCTGCAATCCATCTTTTCTTGTAGATTGCCTTCTCACCATCAATATGCACAAAATCGTGTTTAGCTGCCAAATCCCTGTCAAAATCAGTTGCAGTAACCACAATCTCTTCATTTTCAGTAAATCTACGAGCAGTTTCCTTCATAATAGAGAAAGCCACTGGCAACAATTCATCTAGAATCTTCTCATATTTTTCTGTAATATCCTTCTCAAGCTTATCAATCTGAGTCCATATAGCCTCTCTTTCATTAAGTTCAATGCTTTCCATGTCAGCTTTCAACTGACCAATCTGATCCTTCTCGTTAGAAACATATTCAGAAATCTGTTTTTCCAGTTCCTTAGTTCTACTTCGAAGTTCATTGTTCGACAGTTTTTCAATTTCGATATAAGCCTCCTTAACCTTCTTCACGGTTGGGTTAACCTCCTTCAGGTCTCGTTGAGCCTTATTGCCAAACAATTTTGATATTATATTATTAAATGCCATTGTTATATAATTATATTTTTTTCTATTGTTATTTTCAGTTCTACCTAATAAATATATAGATGTAAGTCTAATATCATTAAGACTAAATTCACATATTTTATATAGAATATTTTTTTACTCGTTTTATTTAAAACAATTCCTTAAGAATCTCTCCATCAGCTGCATTGGGTGCACGAATACGGAGTCTGTAAGAAACACTTGGGGCTATATCGGTTGCGTTGATAGTGCGATTAATTTTTTGAGGTACAATACCTTTACCAAAAAATATAACCGGCGATGCAATTGCATTGTTATTTACCCGCTGTGTATTATCGCTGTCGGGGTTTTTTATATTCCATCCAGGCTGAAGCTCAAGAAAAAGATCTCCCGAAACACCTTTAAAGTAACCATTTCTATAGTATTGAACCCTGTTATTATAAGCACCATGAAGCATTTGATGTGATGTTATCACATCTTGAATACCTGCCGATTGAACAAGAAATTCTGCTGCGGTACTCTGAAACTCGCTCAGGTTAATTTTATTATCCTCCAGAAGTTTAGTGTCAAAAAAGAACTGCCTGTTATAATATTTCTTTATCCACTGCTGCCTTCCGTAGGTAGCCATTAAGTACATGTTAAGTAAAGCCTGACTTCTTTCTGGATAAAATATACCACCCGATGTTACCATTCCTTCAGGAATTACTTCATGCTCAACAAAATATCCTGTAGATACAATAAATATAAGTGCGTTCTCTAATCCAACTGCTCCATCAATTGCATCTAATATACGTGCCAACTCGTTATCAAGTCTATGATATGTATCCTGAATCTCTACCGAGTAATTTTTATCAAGTGCATCTGAATAATTACCGGCATAAAAGGTTAGCGCCAAAAAATCGGGATTCATACGTGTTCCCAATGAGTTTGTCTCTAGTACCTTTATGGCAATGTCGTTCACTTCTTTATTTACTAGGGGCGACTCCTTAAACTTCCTAACATTGTCTTTTTTGCTATTTACAAAGAAATGCTGAAAATTATATCTGTTTTTAGTGTATGGAAAGGCATTATACCTCTCAATATTTAGTGCAGGTTTCCACGATACACTGTTTATAGTGTATGTGAGCGATTGCTGACTACGGTTATGTTGATCTACAACAGCATGACGTGTTTTATAGAAAGTTGTTGTGGCCCACTTTGCATTTTCATCTTCAATCCAATATGCACCACTTGCAGCATGCCCACCAGATGCCAATGCCTGAGATGCATCGGGTGCAAAAGCAAAAACATCCGACTGCCCACCTGAAGCAATCTTTAGCTCATCTGCAATTGTAGAAACGCGTATTGGAAGTGGTGAAACCTTTTCATTCGTAAAGTTTCCCATGAAGTTATCATCTCTAAATGACGACACTTCGAGGTTTTGGTTAATTAAATATTTCTTCTCTGCGGTGATTCCATGGTAAGAAGGATTAGCACCCGTGAAGATTGTTGTAATAGTAGATGCCTGGTCAAGATCGGGAAAATCGTATTTAACATTATTGTATACCAATCCACTATTCATCAGTCGGTTGAAGCCCTTATTGCCGAATGTTCCTCTAAACATCTCGATATAATCACCTCTCAACTGATCAATTGTTATTCCAACAACCAGCTTTGGAACCTCTCCTGAAGGGTTTTGTGAATAGAGCGCTGTAATTGATAAAAAAGCGACTATTGAAGATATTACTCTAATCATTTTGTGTAATTAATTCCTTTTTTACTGTCCCCAACCCGCTTTCATATGCTTGCTAGATGTGAAATGACTGTTTTTTATTTTCTTATTTCTTTTTGTATATATGTTTGTGCCCGATCTAACCAATAAGCTTAACGAAAAGGGTATTGTTGCAATAGGGAGCTCCTGTGGTATAAGCCACCATAACAGTACAAAAAGAGTTATAACCGCAAAGTTAATGAAATGATAGAAATATACGATCCTTGTTGCCGATTTTACCCAAAATAAAACTGCTGCAACCAAAGCAAAAATATTTAGCCAAGCAAAATTCCAATTAGGGCTTGTGGCAGGGTGTTCTGAAAAGAAGATTAGAGTAAATAGCACTAATCCTCCAATTCCTGCTACCCCAAAAAGCAAAGTGTCATATGCTTTGGCAGGTCTAACCTTATTTAGATTTGCCATTTGTAGTAGACTAACTATAATTGATAACAACAACAATGCGAATGCGGTTACGAAGGGCGTAAAGATACTCTGTTCGCCTGGGTTGTTTAGCTCACTATTAAGCTCTAATACAACTTCCGATTCTAACACCAAAGGATAGCTTAATGTGTCATTAACTACCATTGTTGCGCCTTCAAATGAGCCCATTAGATAGTTGGGAATAAACATCTTTTCTCTAACATCTATAACTCTATCAGAGGGGCTCCCCACCATAAGATCAATTCCAAACTTTGTCCATTTATGTTCCACCGTACACTCGTGCAACAAATCGCGAAATGACTGAGTTTTACTTGTTGGTTGATATACTATTGTTCCATTTACATACTCTTCAATCATATCACGTGGGCGAGTTGCACAGTTATCATAAAAATAATTGTACCGGTAGCGCATATTTTCAGGGAGCGAATTGATATATAAGGCATTAAAGAGTTGTTGTTTCTCGTGGGGCGTTAAATTTAAAGTCTGCTCATAAACCTGTTGTCCTTTAAATCCATACTCAAACATAAATTCATCAAAGGTAGTAACACCAAGTACATAGTCGGTTTTACCTCTTATAAAATTATACATGAAATCGGGTTGTGAAGAATCGAAGTAACCATAATTATATATAGCATCAACCCCTACCGAGTCGTCCTGCACTCTAATTGCAGTATGACCAAATAAACCATAAACAACATCATGCCAAGGTGAAGCAGTTAATAGGCTTACTTTAGCATTATCGTGTAGTTGTACCTGTGCATCAACCGTTTGTGTAAGCAATATAAGAAACAGAGGTACTATTTTGAGGATATATTTTTTCATTTTTCCCTTATTATCTTCTTAAAAGATTTAGACTTCTCTACTCAACACATCTCAATTATTGAATTTAAAGTCTTAGGGAGACAAAAATAGTCAAATTTGCTCTAAATTCATAAATTGTATAAAACAAAAAGCGGTGATCTTTAAAGACCACCGCTAATTCAAAATACCTTTTGTCCGGTTTATTTATTCTTATTACGATTTCCGTAACGACTCATAAACTTATCTACACGTCCAGCTGTATCCACCAGTTTTTGTTTACCAGTGTAAAATGGATGCGATGAGCTTGTAATCTCAAGTTTAACTAATGGGTAAGTAACACCATCAATTTCAATAGTTTCTCTAGCGTTTACTGTAGAACGAGATATAAATATCTCATCGTTAGACATATCTTTAAAAACTACCGGGCGATAATTTTCGGGATGAATCTCTTTTTTCATTATATACCTCTTTTTATTATTGGCAAATTTCGAGGGGCAAAGATAAGACAATCTATCAGACTAAAAAAATAATTATACTGTTTTTTAACACTAAAATGATTATATATATATTTAATATCAAAATTATCTAGTTACTTTGTAATTAAACATATATAAAAAGCCGTTTATATGAAGGTAGAAATTATTACCATAGGTGATGAGCTACTTATCGGACAGGTTATAGACACCAATGCCACATGGATTGCTCACCAACTTACTAGCCATGGTTCTGAGATTGCAGCAATATCATCGGTTGGCGATTGCTCAGAAAATATTTTTAATGCTATTGATGTGGCCTTTGAGAGAGCCGATATCTTAATTCTTACTGGAGGTGTGGGGCCCACCAACGACGATAGAACCAAACATACTCTTTGTCAATATTTTCACACAGCACTTGAGTTTAATGATGAAGTCTTGCTAAATATTGAGTCTATTTTCTTAAAACGCAATCTGCAATTAAACAATCTAACCTATAAGCAAGCATATGTTCCTGCAAGTAGCAATGTTATTCAGAATAGAGAAGGAACAGCACCAATACTATGGTTCGAAAAAGAAGATAAAATACTTGTATCGATGCCCGGAGTGCCCTACGAAATGCAAACAGCAATGGATAAAGATGTAATTCCCATGCTAAAAAAGCGATTTCAAGTAACAGAATATGTTAGTCGCACCTGCATCGTATCAGGCATAACCGAATCAGACTTAGCCTCAAAGCTTGCAGATTTCGAGCTCCTCTTACCTTCGGGATTTTCACTTTCCTATCTCCCATCGCTAGGTTATATAAGGCTAAGACTCTCGGTTTGGGGCAATGAGCATAAGACAGATCTGAAGCAACAGATACGAAATCTCAAAAAGATTGTAAAACCCTATTATGTGTCTAAAGGCAGTAAATTGCCAGAGGAGATATTGAGTGAGAAGCTTCAAAAGAAAGAGTTAACCCTCTCTACTGCCGAGAGTTGCACTGGAGGTCATATAGCTCACAAGATTACCCTGCTACCCAATGCTTCAAAACACTATATAGGTAGTATTGTTTCATATGCAAACTCTGTAAAAGAGCAGCTATTAAATGTAGATAATAACACCATTGAAACGCATGGAGTAGTAAGCAAAGAGGTTGTAGAGCAGATGGTAGATAATGTATCTAAAACGTTAAATACCAACTGCAGCATTGCCGTTTCGGGATATATGGGTCCAGATGTTGGTCAAAACAATCAATCCGTTGGCACAGTATGGATTGCAACAAAGTATAACGATGAAATAATATCACATAAACACAACGTAGGAATAAACAGAGAGTATAACATTGAAAGAACTGCAAATCTGGCAATACTCCAACTCATTAAAATGATTGGGAAATTTTAGTAGTTAAATACTCATGAATAATCTGAAATTGAAGTTCGTCTGGAAATCTGTTTAATTTTGTTTACATTGTCCTGTTTTACATTTACATAGCTGTAAAGCCTATTCAGTACGAGACACTCTGTGAAAACTCCGTAGCAAGCCCTAATCCTCTTCATACCTTCTTCGTGTCTTCCTCGTACCTTCCTCGTTTAATTACGAGGATGGTTAGGATTTGATACGGCCGAAGCAAGGAATTAGTAACAATTAATGACAGACTAATTATTTACGAAATAAGTACAAACTACGCCAAAATATTAGTCAATAGATAATTGAGGTATATAACAAAAAAAATTGAGGAAGATTCTTTTCAAAACCTTCCTCAATAACTGTAGTATACCGTATTATCAGTTATACCAAATATATGTAGTTAATCTATTAATCAATTATATCAAAGCCACAGTATGGAACTAATACTTGGGGAATTTTAATTCCTTCTTCTGTCTGATTGTTTTC
>DUUR01000167.1 GCA_012841425.1 Bacteroidales bacterium
AACGCTGTGTAGCCGTTGTCTCGAGCATTTCTAGCATTTCACCCTCTTTCATAGGAGGTAAAATACCCTCTTCTTTCTCTCCTTGCTCATCATCTGTTCCTTCGAGATAAACCCTAAGGAAACCATCGAATTTAATAACCTCACCTGTGGCAACAAACTTGCCCTCAGAACCAGAGATTGAGATATTTGCAGTTGTACGCTCTAATTCTGCATCTGCCATTTGCGATGCAATGGTTCTTTTCCAAATTAAGTCATACAGCCTCTTCTCTTGAGCAGTACCCTGTACTTCGTGCTCGTTTATGAATGTTGGACGAATAGCCTCGTGAGCCTCTTGTGCACCTTTAGACTTTGTGGTGTATTGGCGTACTTTATGATAATTTTCGCCATACTGATCTAGGATCTCGGTTTTTGCAGTGCCAATTGCAAGGCCCGATAAGTTGACCGAGTCTGTACGCATGTATGTTATCTTACCCGACTCATACAACCTTTGGGCAACCATCATTGTTTGCCCAACCGAGAAGCCAAGCTTGCGCGATGCCTCTTGTTGTAATGTTGATGTTGTAAAAGGAGCAGCTGGTGTTTTTTTGCCCGGACGAGTAGTTACATCTTCAATTTTAAAATCTGAAGACTTCAAACTTTCGAGAAGCGCAAGAGCCTCTTCTTTTGTTTTTAGTCGTTTATTATATTCTGCCTTAATCTCATATGTATGTCCGTCCTCAACTTTTGTAAATACAGCAACAATACGATAAGCGGCTTCGGCAGTGAAATTTTGAATCTCACGCTCACGCTCAACGATTAGGCGAACTGCAACCGACTGTACACGACCAGCCGAAAGGGCAGGTTTAATTTTTCTCCACAATACTGGCGATAGCTCAAAACCAACAATACGGTCGAGTACCCTTCTCGCCTGCTGAGCATCTACAAGGTTTTGATCTATCTTTCTAGGGCTTTTAACCGCATCTTGAATAGCATTCTTAGTAATCTCATGAAAAACAATTCTCTTTGTGTTCTCCTCTTTAAGATCTAATGCTTCGAACAAGTGCCATGCAATTGCTTCTCCTTCACGGTCCTCATCCGACGCGATCCAAACTACATCGGCTTTATTTGAAGCAGCTTTAAGTTCAGATACAACCTTCTTCTTATCAGCTGGTACTTCATATATTGGTTCAAAATTATTTTCTATATCTATGCTAAAATCCTTTTTCTTAAGATCTCGTATATGCCCGTAACTAGACATTACTTGAAAATCTTTTCCAAGAAACTTTTCTATTGTTTTAGCTTTAGCGGGGGACTCAACGATTACCAGGTTTTTTTCCATCAAGACAAATTTACTACTTTAAATATATGGGATAGGTTTACCCATTTTGGGTGCAAAAGTAGTGATTTTGTGGAAGGAACTACAACTTTTTCATAAATTCCTTGATTATTAAGTTATTTTTATAGGATAATAGATTGTTTTATTCTTCCATTTCAACTCCATAAATTGAGGTTAGCATATCTGTAAGCTGACCAGTAAGAGAGCGACGTACCACTAGTTCCATTCTGCATGATTCTCTAAAGTCTTGAGTCCATTTAACCGATTCAAACTGTTTGAGCACACGCATTACATCGTTGAGCAACACATACTCAAAATGAATTTTGATCTTATCATCTATGGTTTTTTCTATGATCTCTGTATTTGCTATTGCCATTGCCGCAGCTTCCTTATAAGCTCTAATTAATCCACCTGTACCTAATAAAGTGCCACCAAAATAACGAATAACAATAATTAATACATCTGTTAACTCGAAGGAATTAATTTGACCTAATATGGGTTTTCCTGCTGTACCCGACGGCTCACCATCGTCATTAATCCTAAACTCCTCTCTTTCGTGCCCTAGCATATAGGCCCAGCAAACATGTCGTGCATCATAATACTTCTTTTTAAAATCTTCTAGAATCTCTTTTGTATCCTCTACACTGCTAATGGGAAAAATAAAAGATAGGAACTTGCTCTTTTTCTCATTAATATACCCTTCGCCGGGTTTTGTTATGGTTTTATATATGTCTTCCAAATCCACTTAGTTATATCTCTATCAAAATTACAATATTACATAGTGATATACAAAAAAAACAGCGACACTTTATATTTAAAGCATCGCTGTGTTATATTAATTTATTAGCTGTAGCTAAACTATTCTCGTTATATCAAAACACCAACAAGCTTGTCTTCTTATCATATAACTTAACGAAATAGTTCACTAAAGTTAGCACTTAGAAGCGCCGCAATTGCGACACTTGAGACAACCCTCTTCGTAAACTAGAGTTTCGTGACCGCAAACCGGACACTTTTGCCCTTTAGCCTCTGTTTCGTTTGGCAGGTATCTTTTAAGTGCTCTCTCAACACCATTCTTCCAAGTATTTATAGTTTCACTATCAAGCTCGAGACCCGACACCAACTTAATTACCTGATCTATGGGCATTCCGTATCTTAATACACCAGAAATAAGTTTAGCGTAATTCCAAAACTCGGGATTAAACTTTCCATCCAAACCCTCGATAGTTACTTTATAACCACGTCGGTTTTGAAACTGGAAGTCGTAATGCTTAGTACCATCATTGTAATAAGCTTTAATAATCTTGCCCGAGCTCACACTCTTTGGTATCATTATACCATCATCCTCATCGTTGATACCAGTAAAGATTTCATATGGACGACCATTTAGCAATCCAATAAATGCAATCCATTTTTCCTTGTTATTTTGAAATTTTATTACATCAGC
>DUUR01000168.1 GCA_012841425.1 Bacteroidales bacterium
AGATTTTTCATCGGGAGCCATATAAAAGCTCTCCTTAGGAAGCCCCTTTGCCAATACTGTTGTTTCATTTGTTAGTGGATCTAAAGAAATAATTGATCTGTCGCCGCTACTATCATCGACATAGAATAAAAGATCTGATTTTGGCATCCATTGAATACGACTTCTACTGGTAGTTTCGGAGAGAATTGTTCGTTTTTGTTTAGTATCGTATATTTCAGTGAAGTTATTGCTCTTACCTCCTGGTAATGTTTCTCTTAAGCTTAATAAAATGAAGCGACCACTAGGCGATATAGTTGAACTATTTACACGTTTACCTTCCATAATATCTTTTATATTGATACGTCTGTGGACAGTATTACTAAAAGAATAATTCAGTAAAGAGTCTGACTCGTCGGGTTTTACTTCAATTTTAACAGCCGGGGTAGTTTTGTTTTCGGATGAAGTTAATACTTTGATTATCACCCTAGAGTTATTGGTAAACCCATTTAATCCGGCATCTACTGAACCTGATTGGTGGAGACTATCGTTTACTTGCGTTTTTGTGGCACGTTTTACGTCATCTACCCATAATTCTAGCGGGTTAGGAGAAGTAACAACCAATTTACCCTTTCCATATCCATCGCCATTGAGATAAAATGAAATGAGCTGCAGTTCATTACCGTTATTAGTTTTTGGAAGAAAGAAGAAGCCCGAGGTATCGGGGGTAAGTTCTGTTTTAAATCTTTCTTGCTCAGGAAATGATACTGAGTATGAGAGTAGTAAATCTTCGGTAAACTTAGTTTGATTTAGATTAGTGCTATCCAATAAAACGGGTTTTTGCACAGCTATCGGTTCAAATTTGTATAATTTCTGTGGCATAAAAACTTTCTGTGCAGAGAGATTAGCAGCAATTATAAGGGCTGTTACGACAGTGCAAATTATTTTTTTATTCATTCTTGCAATTTCTTTAATTATATCTTAATGTTTTCTATTTAATAATTTAAATTGGGAGAAGAGAGCCATGTGAAATTATTGCTAAATAATTTTTGGAAGTTGGGCTTCTTATTAAATATCCCGTATAAAGACGACCCCGACCCACTCATTGAAGCATAGGTAGCTCCGAGTTCGTACAATTGTTGTTTGATTTTGCAAATTTGGGGATATTTTTTGAAAATAGAATCTTCGAAATCATTTTTCATTAATTCTTTCCACTCGTTAAGAGGTCTATTAACAATATCTTTTAGAGATAAAGTAGGCGTTTTTGGTGTTATCATTGAATAGGCTTCTTTTGTGGATATAAATACATCGGGCTTTACAACAAGTAAATACATACCACTTAAATCAAGATCTATTGGCTCTAGTTGATTGCCAATACCAGAAGCGAAAGCAGGTTTGTTATATAGAAAAAATGGACAATCGGCGCCTATTTGTAAAGCTAACTCTACAAGTTCATTGTTTGAAAGACCAATCTGATAATTTTCGTTTAGCAACTTAAGCATAAATGCTGCGTCAGAAGATCCACCACCCAAGCCAGCACCCGTGGGTATCTTCTTGAGAAGATGGATGTCGATATTGGGGATATTTACTTTAGAGTGATTTCTAACAAGCTCTAAGGCTTTTATGACAATGTTAGATGAAGGATCGCCATCGATTTTAATGCCAGTTTGGAACAATTGGTATTGCTCGTTGGAGTTTGAATTTGTTATTTCTAATCCATCTTTTAGATTGATAGGATAAAAAATAGTTTCCAGATTGTGAAACCCATCGTTGCGTTGCGAAACGATATTAAGTCCTAAATTGATTTTCGCATTTGGAAAACATATCATAAGTAGTTTTTTTACAAAGATAACATCTATTGTCTTAAGCATCAAAATTCAAATGATGCTCTTACACCTATTTTTCTAAAATTTGTTTTATGGAATGAACTAAAAATTCCTGCATTAAAAAATCTATTTCCTATTCCATATCCTATTTCAGTATATGAATTTATATAAGGTGTGTGAAGCTGACTTAAATAAATACGCTCTTTATCGGCAAAATCAGAAATGAAAGGTATGTTTTTTATAATTAGAAATGGCGTCTCGAACATTAAATGAGCCTGAATATATGATGCGCTGGCGTTATATAAATTTCTCTCGAGTAGATTGAATCCACCTCCAAGATTGTCATTCCAGTTCTCGGGGAAGTTGCTCCGGGAGAAGTAAATAAAATCGGCAAAATACTCGGTTTTCTGATTTATAAATTTACCCGCCCCCATATGATAGTGGAGTGCGTGCATGAGACCAATGGGGATGTTTTGACTTATATCAACTTCAACACGGTTATACTCGGAGGTGCTCCCTAAGACGTTTTGAAAACTTCGCGAAAGCTCGACTTTAAACGTGGGAAACCTAGAACGAACATATATTTTTTGACGACCTTCATATCGGTAGTATTGTTCTGGAGTCCAACTTAACCTAACATAAGGAGCGAACGATCTTCTTGTTCCAAACATATCTTCTATTGGTAATAAACTATCATCTGTACTTCGCAGTTTCATTGTATTACTTTCGCCCTTTCTTATGTGATAATCGATACCAGTTTGAAATAAAAACCCGTTTGTTATCTCTATAGTGTTGAAAATCTTTAAGTAATAGTCTTCATAGAAATTAGGCGAAATGTCTTCAAATGAAAGTTCTTTATTTTTTAAACTATCTTGAATCTGATCAACAAAAATAGAGCTATAAGTAGGGTTGCCATTTCCTATTGAAAATGAAAGGCTACCTAGGTGCATTGGCTCATAATTGAAAGTGGTTGTAAGGTCTGTTATCAACTCCTTAGTTTTAAACATATAACCTGCGAATGCATTTATTTTTACAGTTCTATTGCGACTTAAATCAATATTGAATGATAGCTTCTGTCGGTATGTTACACCATCTCTAGAGGTGTAGCCTAGCATAAGCGGATTGAGAAGACCCGAATAGCCTATGTTGGTTGACTTATATTTATACCTTGAGTTGAGTGCCATTCTTTGTGCCATTTGTAATGCAACTCCTGTTCCATTGATAGAGTCTTCTTTTTTTATTTGTTGTTTCTCTAGTTGCTTGGCTCTGAAATTATTCATTACATCATATTCTTTAGCTTGAAGAGGAATGGGTCTGGAGGAATTCCAAAAGGCAGTATCACTCATTACAGGAACTGAGTCTAGCCTCACTTTATAGAAGTCGCTTATGTTCAGAGATTTCTCCCTCTCTTGCGTTTGACGCAACTGAATGTCTTTGTACTCAATTTTAGCTAGATGCCTGCCAGCAAGCACGTTGCCCAAGTATGAAGTTGTTTGATAAATAGTAAAACTAACAGGAAGATAGTTGGTGACCCATTCATCTCCCATAGTCATTTCGAAAGAGAAATCAGAAAATATATCTACACCCTCTCCGCGGAAAAAGATTACCCTCCAAGTTCCCCTCTCAATAATAAAAGAACCTTTTAAGAGTTTTGGATTTTCATATATAGGAGTATAGTGAATGTTGTAATATGTTTTATTGTTTTCAGTAAATGTCTGGTACAGTTCGTAGCTATAGTATTTTGATGTACTGAAACGTATTGGCATAAACAAACTTTCGTCGTTAGTTGTCTCTCCATATATATTTATATTGAGCAACTTAAAAGGTATTAAATCGATGTCTTTCTGTTTTGTGATTGTTCCTATTACATGCTGAATGTCATGTATATAATTGTTTGGATTTTCGAATCGGAAATTACTAATTGTCTCTATTAATGCTTCGTCGCTGTGTGGGTCATGCAGTACAAACTGTGGGATTAGATGTGTATATTTATATAAAATATTTTTTTTAACAGTTTCGATGTATGAACGAGTGTAAACCTCGGCAGAATAATGCTCCACGAGGTCGTTGTACTTTTCAGCAGAACTCATAACTCTCATTAATATCGTATCCGTATGAAGTTCAGATTCCGACGAGTAGCAGTTCATGATGATAAATAGAAAGAATATGGATGTTGAAAATTGCAACCTTCTCATAAGTTCACAAATTTACGTTTTTTTTTGAAAGTGAAGAAAAATTACATGTTGAGATGTGATTATTTTTTTTATTTTTCGGATAATTGTTATATTTGTGTTTTAGAACATAGTTCTATAGCACCCATGACAGAATATAATAAAGAACCATTAGATTTATCATCTTCGTTACCTGAAGTTTGGAGGATGTTATCGGACACCGAGCGCAGTCAATTGCGCGAGCATGCCCGAGTTGTGGAGTTTAAAAAAAATGAATTAATATATATTGAAGACGAAATTCCTAAAGATCTTATGTGCCTTTTTGAAGGTAAAGTAAAGATTTTTAAAAGTGGAGTGGGAGGAAGAAGCCAAATTATAAGGATTATTCGTCCAGTAATGTATTTTGGATATAGGGCCTATTTTGCAAGAGAGCCATACGTTACGGCAGCATCTGCTTTTGAACCGTGCACGGTTTGCTTTATACCTATGACATTGATTGAGAAATTGATTAGAGGTAATGGCGATTTATCTATGTTTTTTATTCAACAGTTATCTGTTGATCTTGGTATTGCAGACCAGAGGGTAGTAAACCTAACCCAAAAACATGTTCGAGGAAGATTGGCCGAGTCACTAGTTGTTTTGAGAGAAACGTATGGTCTTGAAGAAGATGATGCTACAATTAATATATACCTTGCTCGTGAAGATTTGGCAAGCCTCTCTAATATGACAACTTCTAATGCTATAAGAACTTTATCAAATTTTGTAAATGAGAAAATTATTGCTGTGGATGGTAGGAAAATAAAAATAATTGATGAGGAACGACTTCGTAAAATAAGCCGTATTGGTTGAAAAATGATTTTTTATTTAACAAACTACTATTTATATTTGTGCAATAATTGACACATAAACAATGATTAGACAAATTGCTCGTTCTATACTAACTTCATATTATAAACCTGTGGAGAAATTTATAGCCGATCCACTTGGTACACAGCACAAAACCCTACAA
>DUUR01000169.1 GCA_012841425.1 Bacteroidales bacterium
GAATCAATAGGCATATATTTTAATTTCTTCATATTTACTTTGTATTAATATATATAATATAAAACAATTATTCAATAGATAGGTTCAACAGTTTGCAGCGACATAAATAAAGAAGCTGTTTGTTTCGAATTAAAACTTTTTGCTAACTTTGAACTATCAAACTACAGATTAAGATATTTATTTATAAATAAGAAAAACTAATATAAATATGATTTTCAAATTTCTAATTTTATCGGATGAAGTAAACGACTTCAAAAGAGAGATTAAAATTGATGCCGATGCAACATTCATGGATTTATATAACACACTTATAGAAAGTATCGGCTATAGCGAAAAAGAGATGGCCTCGTTTTTCTTAAGCGATGATAAATGGCGCAAAAAGCAAGAGATAACTTTAATAGAGATGGACACAGATTCAGATGTTGACTCACTGGTAATGGAAGATTGTGTTTTAAGCGACTATTTAGAAGATGAGAAGCAAAAGTTGATGTTTGTATTTGACTATATCACTCAGAGAGCTCTTTATATGGAGTTATCGGAAATTATTCCAGGAAAGAATCTTAAAAAACCATTTTGTTCTATATCAGTAGGTGAAGCCCCTCTTCAAGTAATTGAACAAGATGAAGTTAGGCCTGAAGCTGTCACTGTTGATCTTGGTGAATCGTTTTATGGAGATGAAAGATTCGATTTAGATGAACTTGATGCAGAGGGTTTCGAAGGATTGGATGATTTAGAAGGCCCGTCTTCAGAAACAGATA
The DNA here is from genome assembly GCA_012841425.1 of Bacteroidales bacterium. Lineage (GTDB taxonomy): Bacteria > Bacteroidota > Bacteroidia > Bacteroidales > Dysgonomonadaceae > Proteiniphilum. Next base: position 759 of record DUUR01000169.1, read on the forward strand.
CCTTCGATACTTTCTAAATTATATAATGAAAACGTTACTGGTACTTCTAGGACCCACTGGGGTGGGAAAAACTGAGTGGAGTATTAGAGTTGCAGAAGAATTAGGTAGTTCAATTATATCTGCAGACTCCCGACAGATATACAAGGGAATGACAATAGGCACAGCAGCCCCTAATGAAGAGCAACTAAAGCGCGTTAAACACTATTTTGTAGACAAACTAAATCCTCAAGAATATTTCAGCGCAAGTGAGTTTGAAGATGAGGTGCTGACTCTCTTAGATAAGCTTTACACTCAACACAATACTATAGTTATGACAGGTGGGTCTATGATGTATATAGATGCCGTATGCAAGGGTATTGACGATATTCCCACCATTGATGAAAAGTTGCGAAGTGATTTGCAAGAGCTTTATCAGAAAGAGGGAATTGATCCTATTCGAAGACAGCTGAAATTGCTTGATCCGGTATTTTATGATGAAGTTGATCTAAAAAATCCAAAAAGAGTAATACACGCATTAGAAATTTGTCTGATGGCTGGGAAACCTTATTCATCTCTTAGAACAAACACCAAAAAAGAACGTCCGTTCAAGATTGTTAAGGTTGGTTTTAATCGCGACCGCAATGAGTTGTACAATCGTATAAACCTTAGGGTGGATCAAATGATTGAAGATGGATTAGAAGAGGAGGCAAGAAGTTTTTATCCCATGCGTCATCTAAACTCCCTAAATACTGTAGGCTATAAAGAGTTGTTTAATTATTTTGATGGCAATTGCTCCAAAGATTTTGCAATAGACAAAATAAAGCAGCATTCACGCAACTATGCACGCAAGCAACTAAGTTGGTTTAGGAGAGATAAAGATATTTATTGGATAAATTTATCAAAATCTCAAGATGGAGTAGTGCAGGAAATCATCAACTTACTATAAAGTTCAAAACGAAATAACATCTTTTTATATAATTTTTTCGGCTTGTATTGGTACTTTCAGAAAAATGTACTACTTTTGCATCACTTTTTCAGGTACACATATAAATTCTTCCTTAGCTCAGTTGGTTAGAGCATCTGACTGTTAATCAGAGGGTCCTTGGTTCAAGTCCAAGAGGAAGAGCAAAACAACCTAAAAAAGCAAGAAAACATAAATTCTTCCTTAGCTCAGTTGGTTAGAGCATCTGACTGTTAATCAGAGGGTCCTTGGTTCAAGTCCAAGAGGAAGAGCAGACAAACGAGCCACACGGCTCGTTTTTTTGTTTTATAAACAATC
>DUUR01000016.1 GCA_012841425.1 Bacteroidales bacterium
TCTAGCAGTAGGCGAATCATTGCCAAACGACTTCTTTCTCCTCCCGAAAGTACTTTTACTTTCTTGTCAGATGCCTCTCCTCCAAACATAAAGGCTCCAAGTATATCTCTTACTTTTGTTCTAATATCCCCAACAGCTACATCATCAATAGTCTCAAATACAGTAAGATTATCATCTAGCATCTGAGCTTGATTTTGAGCGAAATAACCAATGCTCACGTTATGCCCAAGTTCTAGCTTGCCCCCGTGATCAATCTGGTTCATAATACATTTTACAAGAGTAGACTTACCTTCACCGTTTTTTCCTACAAAAGCAATTTTCTCACCCCTCTCTATGGTCAGATTCACATCTTTAATAACCATATGGTCGCCATAGTTTTTGTAGAGATTTTCTATAATCACAGGGTAAGAACCCGAGCGAGGTGCAGGGGGAAATTTAAGATTAAGCTTAGAGTTGTCAATTTCATCAATTTCAATCCTCTCAATTTTATCGAGCTGCTTAATGCGCGATTGCACCTGGTTTGATTTTGTGGGCTTATATCTAAAACGTTCAATAAAATCCTCAGTCTCTTTTATCTGCTTTTGTTGATTTTCGAACGATCTAATTTGCTGTTCTCTTCGCTCCTTTCGAAGCTCAACATACTTAGAATAGTTAACCTTATAATCGTGTGTATCGCCTAGTATAATTTCAATAGTTCTGTTAGTCACAGCATCAAGAAAAGCACGGTCGTGCGACACAAGCATAACAGCATTAGCCTCATTCAATAGAAAATTCTCGAGCCACTGTATAGATTCAATGTCAAGGTGGTTGGTGGGCTCATCAAGTAGTAGAACTTCGGGCGACTGCAACAAAATCTTTGCAAGTTCAATTCTCATTCTCCATCCACCACTAAACTCTTTGGTTGGTCTATTAAAATCACTTCTGGCAAAACCAAGTCCCATCAGCGTTTTCTCTACTTTGGCCTCAAAGTTATGAATATCAGAAATCTGTAAAAGCTCCTGCAGGTCGGTTGCCTTCTCAATAATTTTGTGATATGCATCAGACTCATAGTCTGTTCGTTCTGCCATCTCAGTGTGCAGACTGTTCAGTTCCTGCTCCATCTGTTGCAAATGCTCAAATGCAAGCGACGCCTCCTCCATTACGGTGCGTCCATCATATAATTTCATTTGTTGAGGAAGATAGCCTATAGTTATATCTTTTGGAGTTGATACATTACCTTCTGTAGCAGATTGTATACCCGCCATAATTTTTAGCAGTGTAGATTTTCCTGCGCCGTTTTTTCCAGTAAGTGCAACCCTTTCGTTTTTGTTAAGAACGAAAGATATTTTATCTAAAAGTGTGAAGCCACCAAATTCAACTGTGATATTTTCTATAGAGAGCATTTGACTAAATATTTTTTGCAAAGAAAATGTATTTTGATTGACAAAAAAAATCACACTTGATAAATTCAAGAATTTTTATTAAATTTGCATCATCGCAGTAAATATTGGCCACCATCCAATTCTTTCAATCCGTAGCGACATTATAAATTAAAGAAAAACAATTTAAAAATAAACAATGGCAAAATCAAATTCATTTAGTAAAAGAGAAATAGAAAAAAACAAAATTCAGAAAAGAAAAGAGAAACAATTAAGGAGAGAAGCTCGAAAGAACCAACCAGCGGATAGTTTTGAAGATATGATTGCATATGTTGATGCCAACGGTGTAATCACAGACGAACGTCCCGAACCTTCAAAAGCCGATGTTGTTGAGCTTGAAGATATCGAAATATCAATACCACCACAAGAAGTAGAAGAGGTTGTAGGCGACCCAACAGGCAGGGTAGATTTTTATGACGAAAGCAGAGGCTTTGGTTTTATCAAAGAGGCTAACAGTCCACGCAAGTTCTTTTTCCATAAAAGCAATGCAGAGTATGGAATAGTAGAAGATGACTTAGTAACCTACAGATTAGAAAATGGTTTAAAGGGTATTAATGCTGTAGACGTAAAGCTAGCTAAATAAACTCCCCCTTTAATTCCTCAGCTAAAACAGTTTTCTGTTCACCCGAAATCATATTTTTAAGAGTAACAGAACTGTTTTTTATTTCATTTTCCCCTATAAGAGCAACATAAGGGATATTATTATTATGTGCATACGATAACTGCTTTTTCATCTTAGCCGACTCAGGATAAAGCTCACAGCGTATACCCACCTTTCTCATTTTAGTAATTAATGGCAATATAAAGTCAGACTCTTTCTCCCCAAAATTAACAAACAAAAGATCGGTAGAGTGAGAAAAGTTGTTTGGAAATAGATTCAAGTCGGTCAATACATCATAAATGCGGTCAGCACCAAAAGAAATACCCACACCCGATACACCTTTGAGTCCAAATATACCAGTTAGGTTATCATACCTTCCACCACCTGTTATACTGCCCATCTGTGCGTCTAGCGCCTTCACTTCAATAATTGCCCCGGTGTAATAGTTAAGTCCTCTTGCAAGCGTTAAATCAAGCACAAACTCATTTTTCAATTCAAGAGCGGTACATTTATTAAAAATGTACTCCATTTCTTCAACACCTTTAAGTCCAATCTCCGAAGCCTCAAAAAGGCCCCTAAGCTCATCCAGTTTCTTACCGGTGGTTCCACTAAGTTGAAGTATAGGTTGTAGTTTATTTATTGCCTCATCCGTGATACCAGCTAAACTCAACTCTTCATTAACTTTCTCCACACCAATCTTATCTATCTTATCAATTGCTGTGGTGATAACTGTAATATTGTCGGCCTCTCCAATTATTTCTGCTATCCCCGATAATATTTTTCTGTTATTGAGCCTAATAGATACATTAATGTCAAATCGAGTAAAAACTTCATCAATTATCTGAATCAGCTCCACCTCATTTAATAGAGAGTCTGAGCCTACAATATCGGCATCACATTGAAAAAATTCGCGATAACGACCCTTTTGTGGTCGATCGGCTCTCCACACCTGTTGAATCTGATATCTCTTAAACGGAAAAGTTATTTCATTTCTGTGCATCACAACATACCTTGCAAAGGGCACCGTAAGATCATACCTCAAACCCTTTTCAGATATCTTATTGGCAGTCTTCACAGAGTTGCCCTCATCGATATCATCATTGCTCATGCTGCGAAGAAAATCGCCCGAATTCAGAATCTTAAAAAGAAGCTTATCACCCTCTTCACCATATTTTCCCATCAGAGTATTCAGGTTCTCCATTGCAGGAGTCTCTATCTGACGGAAGCCATATAGTTTATAAACCTCTTTTATTGTATCAAATATATAATTACGTTTCGCCATCTCTTCGGGCGAAAAATCACGTGTACCTTTTGGAATTGAAGGCTTTTGCATCTTACTCTTTACTTACTTATTGAATTAACTACAAAGATAGTGCTTTTTTATCTGCCACCGAATTTAAACTCAACTGGTATGGGTGCTGGAACCTTAATCAGCGTGTTTCCCACCGTAAGCTTTGGCCATAGCTTCACCATAACTGTAGTTTCATTAGGTGTGATGCCCAAAAAAGAGCTCATTTCTTTAGTTACCCTCTCTTGCGAGTAGCGGTTTATCAAGTTCCTCAAATCAATACTCACTGGAATAGGAACAACCTTAGTCTCACCTGGCTCAATACGAATAGGCATATCCATCTTCCCCTCAACAAACTCTAGGTCGTTAATAATTATTTGATAATCAAGAGCGTCTAGGAATGCCGCTGCTGTGTTAGGGTTTGTAACATCCATATTTAATGTCATGCTAAATGGTATGTTCTGCATACTACCACCTGCCAAAACTGTTGCAATAGATGCAAGATTAGAAAGTGATATGCTAGATGCATTACCAAGTTTCATGCCTGCCAATTGAATGTCGTTCAATGAACTATACTTATATTCACTTTGCGAAAGTCTGTAAGCACCCCCAATATTATTCATTACATCACATCCAGGAAGGATGGTTAAAGAAAACAGAACAATTAGAGAAACAACCGTTTTAGATATTTTTTTCATTATAGATTAGTTTTATTTGATAATTACCATAGTAGCACCGTAGCCATACTCCTGAAAAGAAGCATCCTGATACTGGCATTTAGGATATTTTTTTCTCAACTCATTAATTAAGCTTGTTTTTAGTACACCATCACCCTTGCCATGAATAAAAACAATCTTCCTGTTTTTAAACTTCAACTCTCTTTTCATTACTTCATGAAACTTATTGAGCTGATATTCTAAAATAGCAGCGTTATCCATTCCTGCAGTAGTGTCAATCAATTCATTTATATGCAAGTCAACCTCAACAATAGGATTCCTTTCTTTTCTCTCTATACGCTGTCTTGCAGGTCTTTTTGGCTCAATCTGTTTTTCTTTCAATGCACGTTCCATGTCACCTGCCGAGACTAGGATCTCTCTTTCAGGAATATCATTACGCATTATGTAGTAAACAATTGCATCCTCATCAAAGTAATCGTTTTCTTTAAAACTATGTAGCTTGTAGAATTTCACAGTATCAATTCGAAGTTCAACAGAACAAGGATTTTTAAACTTATAAGTTTTCTCATGTTTAAATGCAATAAATTGAACTGCAACCTTCTCTATATCATTAAGAACACTCTTGTCAAACTCCTCTAAAAATATTTTTGTATTAGGCTCAACCGTGCCCGAAAAGCGCGATCTCCATGAGTTATTCTCTCTGCTCATGTAATTAAAGAACAGATAGTAGTTACTATCATTTACAAAATATGCCTCATAAGTGGTAGTAGACAAGCTCTTAATATCCATAGGCAGAAAAGCCAAACATGCCGTTATGTTTTCACCCTCAACCGTCTCCTCAGGTACATAATACTTGTCCACTTTTGCTACAGGTGGTGTTGAAACCTCCTTGGCAACACTGTTTACTGGCTCATATACTTCGCTTTCACCTTTATCATCACTATCTTCTGGAATCATACCCATCTTCTCGTCAGTTGCAGATTCCACAACCACACATTCGCTTATAAGCACTGGTACATCAAAACCATGCTCATCTTCCACTATTACAATCTGTTTGTTTTGAAAACCTTTCACAGTTCCACCACCCACGGTATTAAGGAATCTTACTTTGTCTCCTATATATAATTTTCTCATTGTGCAGTTAAATCAATTATTCACCTCCTGTTTAATCATAAACTAATAACCTTAGGTGAAAATATTTTTGTTGTCTCTTGCAAAGTTGAGTAATTTTGCGGAATAAATGAATTAAAAAATGAAAAAAGATAGTGTCTATAAGATAAGAATTGCTGATTTCAATTATGCACTCCCTGACGATAAAATAGCTAAATACCCATTATCCCAGAGAGATCATTCGAAATTACTCATATATGGAGATGTAAATGGTGATAACTCAACCATTCAATCTCAATCTTTTGTCAATCTTCCTCACCATCTACCCAACGATACATTACTAGTCGTAAATAATACAAAAGTTATTCATGCCCGCCTGATATTTAAAAAAGAAAGCGGGGCAAGCATAGAGATCTTCTGCCTATCACCCTTCAATCCATCAGACTATACAGTAAGCTTTGCTCAAACCCATAGCTGTTCTTGGATTTGTATGGTTGGCAACTCACGCAGGTGGAAAACTGGATCGCTTAGCATGATCATTCAAATTGATGGAGATAGTGTAACATTAAATGCAGAAAGAATAAGCGCATCCCAAGGTGAGCAATCACCAACTACCGACTCAATAGTCAAATTTACATGGGATAACTCAGCGTACACATTCCCTGAGCTGATAGAGGTGGCGGGCAAACTGCCCATTCCACCCTATTTAAACCGAGAGGCAGAGGATTCTGACGATGAAACATATCAAACAGTGTATTCACATGTAGAGGGTTCGGTTGCCGCACCAACGGCTGGACTTCATTTCACCTCCGAGATAATAAAAGCACTTGAAGAGAAAGGTATCGAAACAGTACATGTAACACTGCATGTTGGAGCTGGCACGTTTAAACCCGTAAAATCTGAACAGATTGCCAATCATGAGATGCACAACGAGTTCTTTTCGGTCTCTAAGGATACTTTAACCAAGTTGCTTAACCATAAAGGCAAAATTGTGGTTGTAGGCACCACCTCAATGCGTACCCTCGAAAGTTTATATTACATCGGGAAGAAGCTCATTTCAAATCCCAAAATTAGTGCAAGTGATTTGACGGTCAATCAATGGGAACCATACGAAGGTGAGAATGAATCGCAAAACAGCTTTAGTTACCCTTCATCTTCTCTGCAGGCTATTATAGATTATCTCGAAGATAGTAAACAAGAGGACCTGATTTCGTCTACCCGCTTGATGATAGCTCCTGGTTATGAGTTTCATTATCCAGATGCATTAATAACTAATTTTCATCAACCACAAAGTACTCTGCTTCTACTTGTTTCGGCGTTTGCAGGCAAAAACTGGAAGACTATATATGATTATGCATTAAATAACAACTATAGGTTTTTGAGTTACGGCGATAGCTCCATCATATGGAAAAACACCAAATAAACATGTAATTTGGTTAAAATGAAATCCAACTCTCTTTAACTATCCTTTTTTTTCGTATTATTGCATAGTTTAATAATGCACTAAAAGTTAGATTATTTCTCGTTACGGCATAATTCAAGAAGGCTTGTTTTCTGCCAATTTATTAGATAAACAACAATTGGCTAAAAAAGTATTACGCATATTCGCAATTATTGTTATCAGTATTATACTGCTTAATGTATTACTCTTTCTGACCTTTAGCATTCCTATGGTGCAAAAAAAGGCGGCCGACTTTGCATTAAGTAAATTTGGAAATATAATAGGTGCAAAAACTGAGCTTGAAGGTATTCGTATACGCATGCTAAATTCCGTAGAGCTCATTGGACTATACGTAGAAGATCAGCAACAAGACACACTATTATATACCGAGAGTATTTCTGTAAAAATAAGGGCACTAGATCTTTTAAACAGTAAAATAACTGCCCATAAAGTAATATTAGAAGATTTTAATGCTAATATAAACCGCGATTCACCCGAAGAACCCTTCAATTTCCAATTTATACTCGATTCTCTTGTTACTGAAAAAGATACAACCATACAAAAAGAAAAGAAGGTTTGGCAAATTAACGCTCAAGATGTTATACTTAAGAATGGTAATTTAAGTTATAATGTTTTGTCTGCTCCCCAAACACCTAATCAATTTAATGCCAGTCATATTGAAGTTGAAGATTTTAATTTCAGAGCATCTGCACATTTTGTTTCATTAAAAGATATGAGTGCAGATATAAAGTTGTTGAGCTTCAACGAAAAAAACTCGGGTGTTATACTCAACAATCTTAAGGCTGATGTTGTAGGCAAAGACTCACTATTAAAGAGCAGAAGGTTAGATCTGGATTTAAATAATACCAATTTGCAGATCCAGGATGCAAGCTATCAATTAGCAACTAAAGAATTCGCTTTAAAACTCACAAGCGATCAAATAGATCCAAAAGATATTGGAATATTCTATTCGCCCCTCAATGGCTTAGATAAGATGCTATCGTTAAATATTGAAGCCGACGGCAATTTACCACAAGCTAACCTCGCCAAGCTAGAGCTCAATTACGGCAACGATACAAAAATTGATATATCGGGAATGATTGCCGATTATAGTAACTTCAATAATAGCAACCTAAGGGCGGATATCAAGAAACTTCAAACTTCTCAAATCGATTTAGAGACACTAATTAAAGTTTGGGCACCTCTATATAATTCTCCCCCGCAGCTAATTGCAATAGGAGATATAGATTTGAAGCTTACTGCTTTTGGTAAGCTCAATCAATTCAGATATAATGGAAATGTTATAACCGACCAGGGTAATGTAGACCTTAATGGTTTAGGCAGAATTAGTACTGGTTTTAAGAACTTAAACTTTCAAGGACCTGTTTCAGTCAACAATTTTCAGGTAGCAAATATAATTGGTGAAGGTGCTGGAGTAGGTAATACCACCTTGCGCACAGATGTAGAAGTAGATATTCCACGTGGAGGAATATTGTCGGTTTCTGCCAATGGTAATATCCAGTCGGTTGAGTACAAGGAGTATATATACAATGATATGCACTTCGATGGTCTGTATCAAGGTAATAACGTATCGGCAAATATAAGTATGGACTCACCAATCAATACGTTTAATCTGTTTGGAGATATTACTTTTGGCGATCAAGTGGCATTTATAGTAAAAGGAGATGTTGATCAATTGGATATGAGACCATTTCTTATGATGGAAAACTGGAAATCGCCCGTCTTAACCACCCACATCGATGCCGATATGTCGGGAAACACAATAGATGATATTTCTGGAACGCTTGTAATTGACAATACCTCAATAGTAGATAGTAACTTTATTTATAATCCTGGTCCCATTTACCTACAAGCTCTTGCTGATGAGGGAGAGGGTAAGAAAATTCAGTTAATGTCGAGCTTCGTGGAGGCTGAAGTAACTGGCGATTATTATTTTACAACCATCGCAAAAGAGTTTAAACAGCAATTACAACCTCATCTGCCATCAATAATACAACTTGCCGAGTCGCAAATATCAGATAGCGAATCCGGTTTGCAAGCGATACCAGGTAAAAATAGGTTCAATTTTAAAATTACACTAAATAATACCGAAGATTTTTCTTATACATTTGCACTTCCATTTTATAATGTAGAGGAGGCTACAATCTCAGGAAATGTAGATATGGTGCAACAAACAGGTTTAACGTTAGATGGTTATGTGCCGCGACTAATTTTTGGTACTAATGATGTTAGAGAAACCGATATACATTTAAATAGCAGAGCCTCGGGTGCAAACTTAAATTTAAATAGTTATTTGGTACAGAGCAATGGGTATATAAACGCTAAGTTAAATAGCAATCTTGCCAATGATTCAGTAATAAATAGAATAGGCTTTGATGTTGAAAAGAGCAATACTAAGTCAAACGGAGAACTCCTCATTTCCTTAGGTTTCAATCGCAATGCTATAGATGAGCTTGCAACTAATATTAATATACACTCTACATCTGTAGATTTTAATAGCAAAAAGATTGATATAAATGAGGCACTTATAGTTTATGGTAAGGACCGTATAACGGTTAACAATTTTGGTATACGCGAAGACCAAATGCTATTGCTAGGTATAGATGGAATAGCCTCAAAAAGCGAAGCAGATAATATTCGTATATACTTTAATAACACGGAGCTATCTAATATTCTTGCAGCGTTTAATGTGTCTAACTTCTCAGGCTCCATCAATGGAGAGATATTTATACGCCAAGCATTAGAAACCCCTATGATCAGGACCGAGGCACTACGTATAGAGGATATTGCTGTTCACTCAGATACCATTGGCACAATGCAAATAGAGGGCAATTGGGATCAGATGTACTCGGGACTAAGCCTAAGTGCAGATTTGGTAAATAATGGAGATAGAAAATTTCTCATAGAAGGTTTTGTCCCAACTGGAGATGACAGTCCAAACCCAATGGATGTGAATGTTATAATGGAAGATTTTGAACTCTTTGCACTTCAGCCACTCACCGCAATTGCACTTAGTGAGTTGTCGGGCCGGTTAAACTCTAATATCAATATATCGGGCAAGTTGTCTGAGCCAATAACAGAGGGGTGGCTTGGCATAGATGAAGGTAAAATGAAGGTGGCCTTTACTAATGTAACCTATTATATGTCAGACACCATTAAAATTAGTAGAGACAACGTAGGGCTCGAAGATCTTGTAATTCGCGATCAAAATGGTAAAACAGCACACCTCAATTTAAAGTTAACACATACAAATTTCGGTCGCCTCGTCTACACAGCCGGTATCACCCTCAATGATTTCATGCTATTGAACAACAAAGAGAGAACCGACATGATGGTTTACGGAGATATGAGACTATCTGGTAAGCTCAATCTAACTGGTTCTCCAAATGGGATATATGGCGATGCTAACCTAACTACAGAAAGTGAATCGGAGTTAACATTTGTGCTGCCCCAGACTGCCAAGGCAACAGAATACAGTGGTGTCATTTATATTAACACTGAGCAAGCCGATTCACTTGAATTCCTAAGAATAAGAGATGAGAATATAAACAAAACAAGCCGTCGCCCCGCAACAGCCATACCCATTGTAATGAAGGCTACGCTAAATCTAACCCCACTGCTAGAAGCTTCGGTGGTGCTAGATCCCACAACCGGAAATGCACTTGAGGTAAGTGGTGGTGGAGAGATTAGTATAAACTATAACTCCAAGTCTACTCCTCCCGTGTTACTCTATGGTGATTATATAATAAATAGTGGTAAATTTCATTACAACCTTCAAAACCTCAGAACAATAGATTTTAGTTTACGCGAGGGTAGTCGCCTCACAATGGAAGGCAACCCAATGAACACTCAGTTTAATATTATTGCCTACCTACCTGTTAGAGCCGATTTAGCAGCCCTGAGTCCCACCTTCACCACAGAACTTGTAAATACACGAGTGCCTGTAAATGCGTTATTGCAAATTAGAGGCGACCTTGAAGCAATGGATCTTCAGTACGATATAGAACTGCCCGAGAGTTCAAACGACATACAACAGCGCGTAAATAGCTTTATTAGCGATGAAGAAACAAAGATACTTCAGTTTGCATACCTCGCAACCACAGGTAGCTTCATCCCCACAGAAGGGTCACCCGATCTCAATTTTGGCTCATCTATATTCTCTAAATTTGCTGCAAACACTCTATCCAGGGGGTTAGATGCACTGTTTGCAAATGCGCTAAACGATAATTGGTCGGTGAGCACCAACCTCGAGTCGGTTGATGGCACTTTAGATAACGTGCGAATGGGACTTGATGTATCAACCCGACTGCTTAATAATCGCTTGCGTTTATCAACAAATCTTAGCTATGGCGACAATAGTATGATGGCTTCAGAGCAAGCATTTATGGGTGAGTTTGAACTTGAGTATGATTTAAAAAACTGGTTAATGCTTCGTGCCTATAATAGGGCCAATGACCGTTTTTATCGTCGCAATCCCACCACACAGGGTGTAGGAGTTGTTGTTACACGCGAAGCTCAATCATTTAAAGATCTTCTAAGGTTTAGGTTTATAAGACCAAAAGATGAAAATGAATAGACAGCTAAAAACATATATATCATTTGTGTTTACATTGTTGATTTTAGCATCATGCAATGTTACAAAAAAGGTGCCCGATGGCGGGTATCTGCTCGATAAAGTAGATATCAATTCTGATATTAAAGGAATAAGCTCATCAAATCTTAAACCATACCTCAGACAAAGGCCCAACTCATCAATACCTTTAATAGGTAAATGGAAGTTGCACATGTACAATATCCCCGACAACGACTCAACGTGGCTTAATAGGCAATTGCTAAAATATGGCGAACCTCCTGTTTTATACAACGAGCAACTTGCCGTAATCTCTGCCGAGCAAATTCGTTTACATTTAAATAATAAAGGATATCTCAATGCGGAAGTTGATACTTCGGTTGTAAAAGAGGATAAAAAAGCTCAAGTTGTTTACGATGTAGTTGGTCACGAACCACACCGTATACGCAATTTTAATGATACAATTAACTCAGTAGACACCACCATATACAATATACTTAGCACCACCAACAGGCTGGATATTATAAAAGAGAACGATATATTCGATCTTGAAGTGCTGGAGCAGGGAAGAGAAAATATGACTACTATGCTCAAAAACAGAGGGTATTACAACTTCTCTAAAGAAAACTTCATATTCCTTGCCGACACCACAGTTGGTCAGAATGAGGTAGATGTTACACTTACATTAAACAACCCCACTGACAGCACAAGATTTAGTCAATATAATATAGGCAATGTATTAGTTATTAATGGAATAAGCTCAGATATACTCGACGATTCCACTAAACACATTCTCATAGATACCATAGAGTATAGGGGAATTAGAATTGTGCAAGAGGAAGATCCGTTTCTTACAGCAAGGGCGGTATATTACAACACATTTTTAAGACCAGGCAGGCTATACTCAGATCGTATAGTGGAGAGAACATATGCTTCGCTAAACGGCATGGGTCCTGTAAATCAAACAGCCATAAACTTAACTCCAGTAGTTAGAAACGACTCATCGCTGCTCGATTCAAGAATAGCTTTGTACCCTGGTAATATGCACTATATGCAGTTTGGGGTTGATGGCACAAACTCGGCGGGCGACTTGGGGGTGGGGAGCAACCTTACCTATGAGCACCGCAATTTCTTAAACGGAGGCGAAACTTTTAGAGTGCGATTAAATGCAGCATATGAATTTATACGTGCTACTGATAGCCTCGACTTGCTAGACAATAGTTATTACGAATATGGCGCCGAGGTGTTTCTTTCAATTCCGCAGCTATTGCTGCCTTGGGTATTAAAACAACTTAGAGACCAGCCCTCGGCATCGACCGAGTTTTCTGTTGGTGCTAACTTTCAGAAAAGACCCGAATACTTTCGTCAATTTTTTAATATGGCAAACCGCTTTCAATGGTCGTCGATGGAGTGGAAGCTAGTAAACACATTAGAGCCATTGGGCATCACCTACGTTAGGATGCCATGGTCGTCGCAGCGCTTTAAAGATCTTTACCTCAGTGAAGATGTAAACCCCATATTACGGTATAGCTACGACGAGCAACTAATTGTTCGCTCATCATACAATATCACTTATACCAATTACA
>DUUR01000017.1 GCA_012841425.1 Bacteroidales bacterium
ACTGGCTCATTTATACCTGGAAAGATGATATTGGTTATCAGCTCCATGTTTAAACCTTCCAATTTTATCAGATCACCCCCACGCAGAGATTCTGCAGGGATAGCAACAACGTTAGTGGGTAGTGCCATTCCGATATTTGCAATAGCTACTTCAACACCCGAAGCGGGAATCATTACAACCACTCCATCGCTCATATTTTCAGGAAGTGTAAAAAGTATAGATTGACCATCTTCATTTTCAGTTACTTCAAATGGTATCTGGTCCTCATTAGGCATTACAAGAGAAACTACCAAATCGAGGTCTGTTCCCATAATCTCAATTACTTCACCTGGCTTTTTGCCAGTGAGGTCTAGTGTTTCTGATACCCATGGGAGTGCAATCTCAATTTCATCGTCTGAGTATACTTCAATAGGTATCTCTTCACCATTGGAAATAATAATCTTTCCGCTTTGCGCCTCAGCAGGAACGGTTAACTGTATCTTTTTTCTCGTCTGCCCTTCAAGGAAGGAGTCACCCTCTACAATCACATTATCAAAGAAGATAACTCTTTTTATAAGATTGAGGTAGTCTCCCTCAATAGTTAGTACATCCCCAGCCTTAGCTTTCATGGGAGATACTTTGTTAATTAAAATAGGCTCAGAGTAGGTGATTGGTGTGAGGGTTTTGATTTCCCCACGAGTTGTAACCAGTGTTATTATTCCCACTCCTGAGTCTTGGGGAATCATTACCTTGATCTCTCGTTCGTTCACAACAATTATTTCTGTCACCTGCACAGTACCACCGCTTATTCCAGGGAAGATTACAGCAGTAACATCTCCCATATTTTGGCCAATAAATCTCAACTCACCTCCACGTAGTGCGGGTGAAGGACCAAATGAATGAAGGATAGGATCATTATTTACCTCTTCTTTCTCGCATGATGGCAGTAGGACAACTACTAGAAGGAGCATTATAATGTGCCTAAACCATCTATATTTTTCTGTATATATTGTTCTCATAAATTAAGGTTTTATTATTCGTTTGGTACAACGCGTATATTATCTATGCAAATATATGGAGTACTTGTAGTACCAGTAATTCCACCGTGATATACAAACATGGTTAGTCCTCCGTAATTGCCTGCTGGTGCTGTCTCTAACGTACCACCAGCATGATCATATTTAAACTCTGTAAGAGGTATTGAAATAGTCACCCATCCATCAGTTTGATATGACCCTGTCTTTTCCCATGGCCTCCACAAGGCTCTGGGTGTTGTCCCATCTGCAATATATTCATTTGTTTCAACAGTAGACCAAGGGGTGAATATTATTTGCATTGCTAGAGTCGACCATGGTTGAGTTACATTAACTTCAAACTTTAATGTTGAATTAGCCGGGTCTGAAGAGAATAGATCACCTTCGGGTCGTCCATTAGATTTACCCCACAAATTAAAAGAGAAATCATCTTCTGCCCAGTCTACTGATGGGTCACCATCAAGAGTTCCAGTAAAATATACATAGTTGCCGCTTATGCCATCAGGATCAGAGTCTTTTAATTTGCCTGAACGCCATCCTCCATCCGCGTTTAAATTATCCCAATCAAGAATCATTCCTCTATCGTCTCGGAATTGAAACTTTGAGCGACCATTACCATAAATTGAGTTTACATTGATATATCCTTTTTGAGAATCATTTGGAATACGAAATGTAACTTTTGTTTTTTCTATACTTATTATATCTGTAACCGGTATATTACCCGCCATTGTAATTTCCAACGGAATATTTGGATCATCAATAAAATAATCTCCATATAAAATAGCTACATCACCATCATGAGTATACTCATTTGATATACTTGAAACTAATGGTCCAGGTACTTGAACTCCAAAATCATAAGTTATAGTATCATTGTTTTTATTCACCATGTAAATCTTATCTGTTACAACAGATGGAATTTCTCCAGGAATGGATACAAAAAGATGATTATCAGTAATTAAACTGGTGTTTAAAATAGCCTTCTGATCATTAAACCACATCTCCCTTATACTAGTAAGATTTTTACCCACTAGTACTATACTGTTATCCATAAAGGCTCTAACCAGAAGTGAATCTGCAGATGTAGGTTCGGGTACTCTAATATAATGAACTTCAGGAATACCATCAGTAAGCTTAAACTCGTCTGGATATTCTTCACACGAATTTAAAAAGAATAAAATGATAGGGACAAGTAAAGAGGTTAGCAACCATCCCTTTTTATATTTTATAATCTGTGTCATAATTTAAATTAGTTAAGATTAATATTCAATTGATGATAAGTCAAATTCAACAGGATCCTCAAGCAAATTTGGATTCATTGTTAAGTCTGTATCAGGGAAAGGAAGCTGAAAATGACTGTCAGTTACATTAGGAGACGCACCTGC
>DUUR01000170.1 GCA_012841425.1 Bacteroidales bacterium
GTGGAAGCTAGAGAATGGAAGTCAAATCGTTTGTGGTTATAACTGCAAAAAAGCAACTACCTATTTATTTGGTAGAAATTACACGGCTTGGTATGCTCCCGAAATTTCAATAAGTGATGGACCCTGGAAGCTGTTTGGGTTGCCAGGACTAATTTTAAAAGCCGAGGATGATAAAGGGCACTACTCTTTTGAGTGCATAACTATTGAAAAGCCTAACTGGAAAGATGTCATTTACAACATTAGCTACAAACCATTTATTGTTAAAAAAGAACAGTTTTTCAACCTTCAGAAACGATATTATGAGAATCCAGCTGCAACAGTTGAAAATTCTGGACTAATACAGAGTCCCCTGCCCTCATCAGCAAATAAATCACGGCCTTATAATCCTATAGAATTGAGCGAATGAAATGAAAAAAAATTGGTTTCTTTTATATCTTCTTACTGTAAGTGGTTTTTGTGCTCAAGCTCAAACTGTCTTAACCGGCTGGGTAACAGATAAAGCGAACAAAGAACCCATTGGTGGCGCAGCTGTTACCTTGCACGACAAGGAGGGAGAAACCATAGCTTATGACATTACAAATCAAGATGGAAGTTTCATTATAGATGTGAAAAGCCAACTATCGCAACTAACCCTGCAAGTCCGATTCATGGGATATGAAGAAGTTAAAAGAAACATCGAAAATAAAACCCAACAACTGTTTATCGAAATGTCATTCGGAGAAATAGCGTTGCGTGAGGTGGTGGTAAAATCGTCCCCGATGTGGAACCGCGAAGATACGTTAGTGTATAGCGTTGACGCGTTTATAAGCGTGGGAGACAAATCTATAGGCGACTTGCTTAAAAAGCTACCAGGAGTTGAAGTAAGTGCGAGTGGTGGCATAAAATATCAAGGAGAAGCCATAAACAAATTTTACATTGAAGGACTTGATTTGCTGGAGCGTCGATATGGAATTGCAACCAACAACATTCCGGTGGATGCTGTGCAAAACGTTGAAATAATTGAAAACCACCAACCCGTACAAACCTTAAGAGATGCAGTTGTGAGCGATAAAGCAGCTGTTAACCTGCGACTGAGAAAAGACCGAATGTCGCGCCCTGTAGGTACTGTAACGTTGGGTGCCGGCTACTCCGATGAAATGCTCTGGCTGGCAGAAGCTTTTGCTTTGAGTGCTGGACGAGAACAACAATTTATCGTTATGTATAAAACTAATAATGCGGCAAAGGATATATCGACTGAATTAACTGCTCAAACATTGTCTTCGAGTGAACTGGATGACGTATCTGGGTATTCACGTAAAACACTTTTCAATGCTCGTTCGTCCAATTATCCCCCGTTAGAAAAAAAGAGGTACTTATTTAATAACTCGCATGTGGTATCGACAAACAGCCTGTGGAAAACAGGTGAATACGCTCAATTCAGGCTCAATATGCAATACCAGAACAATGCTATCAAAGAGAATATTTCTCACAACAGTGAGTACTTATTCCCTGATGGCACACTGCAAATAAAAGAAACAAGCACACATTCGAGTCATGCTAACGTATTGGATGCAGTAGCAACATTTACAAACAACAGCCCAAGATTCTACCTAAACAATGCTCTCTCGTGGAGCGGAAGTTGGGATAAGAGCTTTTCATCAATTGTAATGAATGGAATGGGGGTGCATCAACAATTCAACCTACCATCGCAATTGGTGAAAAACGACTTGAAATTAGTAAAAAAATGGGGCAAACGGTTGTGGGATATTACTTCATTTGCAGTTTACTCGTCGCAACCGCAATTGCTGGAAGTGAGTGTGGATACGGTTGACATAAATCAGTCACAGCAAGTGAATCTTTCTGGCCTTTATACCCGAAACAGCACCTACTACAGTTTTGGTTTTCGTAATTCAAGTATCGTTATAAAAGGTGCATTTGAAGCATCGTTCGATAGATACATCTCCGAGTTGTCACATCCAGTTTTCAGAGATAGTATTAGATCCAATATTACATCGAACTATTCACTTCTTGAATTGATTCCTACTTATATGTATAGGAGCGACAAACTATCTGTCAATGCTGATGTAGCTCTAAAGAATTATTATCTGAGTGTATCATCCTCCAACAACCATTCTTATTTTTTGCCAAACTCTTCTATACGTTTCAATTACAGGTTTTCAACTATGCTAACGGCTCGTGCTGGATATCAATACACCCAATCAATCGGCGACTTCTTCGATCTTACAGATGTATATTTTATGAAGTCGTATCGCAGTTTTGGCAAGCAAAGAGGTATACTCTCGTTAAACAAACGGCAATCGTTCAGCACAAGCTTACAATATCGTAATCCACTAACCACCTTTTTCTTCAATACATCTCTGTTATATGCACCGTCGGCAAATAATACGGTGACCACACAGCACTTTGTTGGAAATGAAGTGGTAGGCGGAAACAAGGAGCAAGCAACGCATTCTAATTTGTTCCTATGGTCTGGTTATGCTGGAAAGTACTTTTCTGAAATAAGAACAAATTTCTCTTTAAATGTAAACTATACCAGCATGAAGGGTGAGCGCCAGCAGCAAAAAGTTCTGTATCCGTTCAAAGCTTCGGGATGGGCATTTATTCCAAAGTTAAACATCAAGTTTTCAGATGCAACATCTGTTTCGTATCAAACAATGGCAAGTAACCGTATTACAGAAATTATACGTAGCAACGATACTTTTCGCTCATCCATGTGGCAAATAACGCAACAACTGTCGGCTTACTACTTATTGGGTAAAAAGTGGCAGTTTAACGGACGTCTGGAGCATTCGTACAATGAAATTAGCGAAAACAACTCTGTAAATATGTTTTTTGCCGATGTAGGTATTACCTTTAAACATGCTCAATTTGAATTCAATTTGTCAACAAACAACTTATTTAATGAAAAGAGTTATTCTTACTCTATCTTCAGCGGTTTAGACCGATTTGATTACGAATACAAACTACGCCCTAGAATGTTGTTGTTATCGGTAAGTTATAATTATTAAACTCAGCTTCATTTTTTTCATACTTGATAGCCCTTTTTAAGAGTGGCTGCACACTAGGCTTGCTCTAACCTTGCTGTTACTTTGCCCGTACCTTGCTCGGTTAATAGTCGGTTATAACCGACTATCATAAGGGCAAAGTCAGACTTAAATAATAGCAAGGGCCTAGTTTGGTATAATAAAGAAAGTACTTATAAACCGATTAAATTTTAATACCCGTAAATTCCGATAAGTTATTCAACACTTTTTCACTCAAACGGTCGAAAGCCTGGCGTGTTCTTCCTGTTGAGACTTGCATACATTTTATTTTGGGATGATTTAGAAGATGTTCTCCTCCTAATGCACCAACGGTATCGCAATAGCAAATATTATTACCCTCAAGCCATTTCAAGAATGGTTCTTCGTCCCATGCAGGCGAGAGTCCAGTGTTGAATAATATTTTTTTGTCTCCCATTTTTTCAAACTGCTCTTTATGAATTAAAACTGTGTTTCTGTTAAGACAGCAGCATATTACTTCACTTTCTGCGAGTAGTTCATCTAAAGGAAGAAAACGATATCCCTTTGCTTTTGCATCTTCTTTTTCACTTCTGGCAAAATAACTTATGTCAGCACCAAAAAAGTGTAATGCATCGGCTATCATTCCACCAGATTTTCCTAATCCTACAATACCTGCTTTTAATCCTGTAATCTCTCTAGCCACTCCATCCCAAGGCTCTTGATCAAAACCATGCAGGCAGCGTACCAATTCACTGATAACATATTCAACTACGCCTTCATCGCCATAATCTCTAATACCAGTTACGGTTATTCCTCTGCTAGTTGCGTAATTTATATCAACATTAGCGCTCTCGGGGGTATATAGTGAATTGCACATTCCTATATATTTTAAATTAGGGCATTGTTCCATTGCCGTTTTGGTGAGTTGAGACGTATAACTAAGTAATACGGCATCGGCATCTCCAATTCTGTGGGCTATCTCCTCATCGTCTTCTGGAATATCAAGGTACATTATTACATCTTCCGCAAATGAAATTAACTTCTCTTCTGCTGAGGGTATTAAACTAACGGGTTCTATAGCAACTAATTTCTTAAACATATTAACTTGGTTTTTTATATTAATTATTTTTATTTCAACAAATATACGTTGGTACAACCAGATATAATAATTTTTTCAAATAATAATTATTCCGCAAAATTTGGTATTTTAATGAAAATGTAGTAATATTGCACCCGCTTTTGAACGGAATAAATACATAGTGTTTGCTCTAGAAAAAGCATTGTTCTAGGTCCCATAGCTCAGTTGGTTAGAGCACCTGACTCATAATCAGGGAGTCACTGGTTCAAGCCCAGTTGGGACCACATAAATTATTATAAGGGATTGACTTAATTGTTGGTCCCTTTTTTTTGAATTTGTCCGATTATTTGAACTTGTCTGGCAATAAAAAGAGAGATGATTAAATTAATATTTATCATCTCTCTTTTAAAGTTTATGTCATTATCTCACAGACCTGTGACTACATTTCTGTTATAACTTGGTAATGAGGAACAAGTGACTTCATAATTAACCATCCTATAAGGTATGCAAAGGCACAAACACAGAAGATTATAAAGTAGCCTGATTCGATTCCTTCAAATCCCATAAATTTAAGATTGTTGTTGGCCGAAAAATCAAATAGAACACCCGACCCCTGGTTTATAAAATAAGATCCAATTCCGCCTGCCATTCCACCAATACCTGTAATAGTTCCTACTGCGTACTTGGGGAACATATCACTAACGGTTGTAAATATATTGGCCGACCACGACTGGTGTGCAGCTGCTGCAATACCAATTATAATTACGGGAAGCCACACTGAAATAGTACCTAAAGGTTGTGCAAATAGTACTAAAATAGGGAACAAAGCAAACAGAAGCATAGCTCTCATCCTACCCTGGTAAGGGTCCATCTTCTTCTTTTTCATAAAGTATGCAGGGAAGTATCCGGCTGCAAAAACAGATATCATTGAGATAGCATATACTAGGAAGACATGTGGGGCACTTTCAGTGGAATTTAATCCGTATACCGAACTTAAATATGCAGGTATCCAGAAAAGGAGAAACCACCATACACCATCGGTAAGGAACTTGCCAACTGCAAATGACCATGTTTGTTTGTGTCTGAAGGCTTGTTTAAATGTAACTTTTCTACCAGCATTTTCATCTACATTTACGGGGGCAGCACCTGCAGCCATGTCCGTAATATCGTCTTGATTAATATATGCTAATTCTGCAGCATTAACTCTTTTGCTTTTTTCAGGTTTATCATAAAGAAATACCCAAAAGCCCATCCATACAAAACCAAGTACACCAATAACTATAAAAGCCATTTCCCATCCCCAAGCTCTTGCTATGAAAGGTATAGTTAAAGGTGCAATTAAAGCACCTATCTGAGCGCCTGCATTAAAAAGACTTGTTGCATATGCTCTATCTTTTTTAGGGAAATACTCTGCTGTTGCTTTTATGGCAGCAGGAAAGTTTCCTGCTTCTCCAATGGCAAGTACTAGTCTAGAAAATATAAATAATGTAACACTTACCGATACTACCATTGAAACATCTCCTACCGTTTCAATAGCCTTGCGTGCACCTTCAAAACTCATTGTCCATTCACCTGCAACTATGCCCGCTGTGATTAAGCCGCAGAATGCGTGAATAACCGCACCTACCGACCATACACCAATAGCCCATAGATATCCTTTTTTAGTGTCTAAACGATCAACAAACTTTCCTGCGAATAACATCGATACCGCATAAAATAACGAGAACAAACCAGCAATTGTACCATAGTCGCTGTTTGTCCAATGAAATTCAGGTGCTATAAAGTCGGCCCACGTTAACGATAACACTTGCCTGTCTAGATAGTTGATAGAAGTGGCCAAAAACAACATCAGACATATTGTCCAGCGTTGATTGGTCATTTTTGCTTTTTCTTGTTGTAGATTACTCATGATTTAATTTATGTTTGATTTTCACTATTATGCTTTTCAACTTCTTATCTTTTTCACTATTGATAAACTCTCTTTACAGAGTTCTGATATTTTGTGCCAATCTCCACTTTTAAGCACTTCAGCTGGGAACAGGTTGGATCCAATTCCAACACATGTTACGCCCGCTTTAAACCAATCTGTGAGACTTTGATCAGTGGGCTCTACGCCACCTGTAACCATGATTTTGGACCAAGGCATGGGGCCTTTTATGTTCTTTACAAATGAAGGGCCTCCCACATTGCCTCCTGGAAATACTTTCACAATTTCTGCTCCCAGCTCTTGTGCCAAGCCTATTTCTGAAGTGGTGGCACATCCTGGAGAGTATGCAATAAGCCTACGGTTGCAGATTTTGAATATTTCAGGATTTGATAAAGGGCCAACAATAAAGTTAGCGCCCAATTGAATATAAAGAGCAGCTGTTGCTGGATCCACTATAGATCCTATCCCAAGGATTAGTTCAGGGCATTCTTTATCGGCCCATTTTACTAAGTTGGCAAATACCTCATGTGCGAAATCTCCTCTGTTGGTGAATTCAAAAGCTCTAATTCCCCCTTCGTAACAAGCTTTTACAACCTGCTTTGCAACTTCTATATCTGAATGATAGAAAACGGGTATTATACCTGTCTCCTCCATTGTTTGATACACTTTTAGTCTTGAAAACTTTGCCATATTTCAATGTTTTATCTGACAACCCTTCCGGATCCGTCACCTTTCATTAATGTTTCTACTTCGGGTACGGTTACTAAGTTAAAATCACCGTAAACAGTATGTTTTAAGCATGAAGCGGCAACTGCAAAATCAAGCGCCTTCTGGTCGTCACCCTCATAACTGATTAACCCATAAATGAGACCACCCATAAATGAGTCTCCTCCACCTACACGATCTACTATATGAGTGATATCATATCGTTTAGATTGATAAAGCTTATCAGAATATAGGCAACCTCCCCATGTATTATGGTTTGCATTAATTGAGCCACGAAGTGTTATGATAACTTTTTTTGCACGTGGGAACTTCTGCATCATTTGTTTGCATACCGATTCAAATTCGGAGGCATTTACATCTCCTCCAGTATGCTCTACCTGAAAGCCGTCGGGCTTAATTCCAAACACCTTCTCGGCATCTTCTTCATTGCCTAGTATAACATCGCAACCTTCAACAAGTTGAGGCATTATTTCTCTTGCAGATTTGCCATATTTCCAGAGGTTCTTGCGATAATTAAGATCGCACGAGACTGTTACACCCATTTCGTTGGCAGTTTTAATAGCCTCTAAACACACATCTGCTGCACCTTGTGATAAGGCAGGCGTAATGCCAGTCCAATGAAACCAGGTAGCATCTTTCAGGATCTCCCGCCAGTTGAACATCCCTCTCTGTACATCTGCAATTGATGAATGGGCTCTATCGTAAACTACTTTTGAAGGGCGTGCAACAGCACCTGTTTCGAGAAAATAAATCCCTACTCGCTCTCCACCACGCATTATTTGTGTTGTGCCCACATTATACTTTCTAAGATCGGAGATGCACCATTCGGCAATATCATTTTCGGGTAGGCGTGTTACAAATTCAACAGGTATTCCGTAGTTCGAAAGTGACACGGCTACATTAGCTTCACCCCCTCCAAAGGTTGAAGTGAGGCTTTCTGATTGAATAAATCTTTTATATCCGGGTGTGGCAAGACGAAGCATTATCTCGCCAAATGTTACAACTTTTTGCATTCTAATTAACCTTAACTATTAAAGGATTATCTATTTTAATCTTCTGGAGTTTTACAAACTCTTTCCAGCTATTGAAGTCTTCGAAGCCTGCTTTGCTCCAACCCCCACCTGCAAAGTAATTGTATTTATCGCCTGGTTGGTAGTTGTTGATACCAACATAATGGCCGTCTGATACTTTAATGGTGTTAAACCCTTTTGGGTGGATGGCAGCGGTAAAAATAGTGCCATTTTGCTTATCTTCTGGTGTTTCATAAGCAATAATTCCTGAGTTATTGCCAAAAGTAGTAGTTTCAGCAATCTCTTCAGGGTTATCAACAGGCATAACAATGCCCGTAGCTACTGTTAATAGTGTAGTATCAGCTTCAAAAGTATTTGTTACTTTGTTAAATAATGAATATGCATCGAGTGATATTATTCGTGTCTCTTTTATTGCATGGCTCCCAGCAAAATATGAATCGTAAGTAAACTTAATAGTGATTCTAAGAGGGCCATTGTCAATAATCTCTGCAGTCACAAAATTATCTCCTAAGCAAAGTGTATCATTATCAAAAGGTGCTGTCATACCTAGCCCCAAGGTTCTACCCACTTTGTAGAAATCTAATCCCTCGCCATGATCGGAATGATATGAGGATATTTTTGCAAGGTCGTTCTCATACCACTTATCGATGATCAGATCTTCTGTTT
Source organism: Bacteroidales bacterium (assembly GCA_012841425.1). Lineage (GTDB taxonomy): Bacteria > Bacteroidota > Bacteroidia > Bacteroidales > Dysgonomonadaceae > Proteiniphilum. The sequence continues at coordinate 8,431 of DUUR01000170.1, forward strand.
TTTTGGACCAGTAATCCATACCATTACTAATTTCACCAGTTGCCTTTAGAGCAGGTCCGTAAACCCTGAATGCAGAGCGGTTATTTTCCCATGTGAAATCATCTTTCCTTTCGGGAACAAGTCTTCCATAAACAAGAGGTTGAAAATTCTCTGGCTTTCCCTTTAAAATAGTGTAAGATTCTTCTTTGCCAGCTGCAACAGATGTTAGAAATATTAAGTTCTCACCACTATAGTCGCAATTTGTAACTTTCTGATAAGGGACCTGCTCGTTACTGCTATTAGTAATAATTATATTTTCACCAGATTGTAGATTAAGCTTCTTCTGAATCTCTTTCCATTCAATCTCAGCCATCTCATAATTTCTATCAAATGAGCTGGGGTTATGAACTGTAACTGCCATTTGGGCTTTTGTTAAAGCGCAACCTGAGAAAATTACTACAAGTGAAATCAGTAGTATCGTTTTCATATATGATGATTAAATTATTCTAAGGCTGTTTACCTATATAAGCAAGAATTCCTCCATCTACATATAAAACATGTCCATTTACAAAGTCTGAAGCATTAGATGCCAAGAAAACTGCTGGTCCCGATAGGTCCTCAGGCTTTCCCCACCTCTCTGCAGGTGTTTTAGAGATAATAAATGAATCGAATGGATGCGGACTACCATCTGCTTGCTTCTCTCTTAAAGGGGCTGTTTGCGATGTAGCTATATAGCCTGGACCAATACCATTAACTTGGATATTGAATTTGCCCCATTCAGATGCTAGTGTTCTTGTGAGCATTTTTAATCCTCCTTTTGCTGCTGCATATGCAGAAACAGTCTCTCTGCCCAGCTCACTCATTAACGAACAGATATTTATTATTTTACCACTACCTCTTTTAATCATTGAAGGGGCAACAGCTTTTGATAAAATAAATGGAGCTATCAGATCAACATCTATAACCTCACGGAACTCCTCTACTTCCATTTCAATTGCAGGTATACGTTTAATTATTCCTGCATTATTAACTAGAATGTCAATCTCTCCAATTTCTTTACTTATAGTTGCTATCATATCAGTGACAGCTTTCTCGTCTCTTACATCGCAAACAAACCCTCTAGCATTAATTCCTAGTTTGGTGTATTCCTCCAAACCTTTCTGCATTGAGGCTTCATTTGAACTATTAAATGCAATCTTAGCACCTGCTTTTGCTAGTGCAGCAGCCATTGAGAATCCTATTCCATGTGCTGCACCTGTAACTAAAGCTATTTTGCCATTAAGTGAAAAGTTATTCATTTCGCTTATATATTTCTTTTTGAATTGTTTTTACTTAAGATCTGTGATTTTAGAAAAATCCTGATCTCCGTAATCTAGATTTTCACCTGCCATACCCCAAATAAATGTATAATTTGTTGTAGCTGCACCTGCATGTATTGACCATTCTGGAGATAGAACTGCCTGATCGCCCTTCATCCATATATGGCGTGTTTCTTGTGGTTCACCCATGAAGTGACACACAGCCTGATCTTCTGGAACTTCAAAATAGAAGTAGGCTTCCATTCGGCGAGTATGCGTATGAGCAGGCATAGTATTCCATACACTACCAGGGGCAAGTTCAGTCATACCCATTTGTAGTTGACATGTTGGTAATACCTGATTTACGATCATCTTGTTAATATTTCTGTGGTTAGAAGATTCAAGCGATCCCATCTCTGCAACTTCAGCATCTGCTTTAGTTACTTTTTTATCTGGATAATTGCGATGTGCAGTAGCAGAATTGAAATAAAATTTAGCAGGATTATTTGAGTCGCTACTTTCAAAGAAGACTTCTCTGTCGCCAGAGCCTAGGTACAATGCCTCCTTATAATCAAGCTCAAAAGTGTTATCTCCAACTTTTACACTTCCTTTTCCACCAACATTAAAAATACCTATCTCACGATTACGAAGGAAAATAGGCTGTTTTAATGGATCAATTGCTTCAAGTTGAAGAGACTCATTAACAGGCATTGCACCTCCTACAACCAATCGGTCATACATGGAATACACCATGTTTACTTCATCCGCGGCAAATACCTTTTCTATTAAGAAATCATTTCTTAATCGTTCGGTATCATAAGATTTAGCGTCTCCTGGATGGGCAGCATAACGTAATTGATAATTTGTTTTCATATTGATTTTTATTTTATTTGTGCTTTACAAAAAGCGTTTGTTTTCTATTTTAAATGAAGGCGTTGTGTGTACGTGCACAAAATTACGAATTATTCTTAACCATACAAATTAAAAAAGAATTTATTTGAAAAACTGTGAAATACAAGCATTAAATTATCATCTTTTTTAATCATTCACATTTAAGCCAGCCAACAATCAAACAATGCATTGTTATATAATTCTGTTTTATAAAATATGTTTAACAAGCTCATTTAGATATACCTCAATATTGTCATATGCTGTACTTAAATGGTTGCCATCAGAATCGGGGGTTTTGTGATCTAGCTTTTTATTAATTTCCCATTCATCAGGCATACCATCACCATCGGTATCAAGTGGAGTATCGAGAGACATTAAAACAGGCCATGCACTCCAATTGGAAGGTGCATCGGTAGGTTTAAGATCATCCTGACTATCAATTATTCCCATTTTAGACTGATTATTGTTTAAGGGACTTAATCCTTTAAACTGTGCAGTTCCTGTTTTAACCTCTTCTATCAAACGTTTGTCAATATCATCTCGACTAAAACTACTCCCTGCTCCTTCAAGAACTTTTTCATATGCCTCAATAGCAGTGAAAGTTTTTGCCTCCGAAGTATTAAATTCAGTGTCAGCAATAATGTCATTTAATGTAATACTAGGGGCTCTATCAGAAAATGAGTTGTGCATATTCACTCCTAATAGATTGTTGCTTGATACATTGCTGTTTCCTGTAATAAAATTTCCACTTATATATATCTTCCCATAAACCCCCTTGGGCTGACTATTGGTTCCATCGTCTGCATAGGGTTGAATAAAGCGACTTCTATTACTTGAGGCGGGACCCGGTTTGTAGTAATTGTTTACTATATTATAGCTCCCTCCTTCTGCGCCATAAGCGTTATTAGAGCCCCAATTGTATAGTACATTATTTCTGAAATCAACCATTTCTTTACTTGGTTGGTTTGAATACCTGCTACCATTAAATCTTGGGTTTCTGCTATCATGATGGATTAATAGATTATAGAGAAATGATGAGTTTGCACCTCCCCAAATACCACCATATCCATGCGCACCTTTATGGTGAACCGAATAGCGTAAACTTTCGGAAAGAATAGACCATTGTAAAGTGAAGTTTTCATTATCATAAAATGATGCACATTCATCTGTAGACCAGCTAATAGAACAGTGATCAATGATAATATTTTTTCTGTTTCGTGCAGATAATGCATCTTTGTCGGTAGTTACCTTCTTGTCTCCCATTCTGAAACGCATATATCTAATTATCACATTGTCGGCTTTTATCTCAACCGAATAGTCAGCAAGCGTAATCCCACCACCTGGAGCCGATTGGCCCGCAATTGTAATATCACCTTTGCCTATAATTAGGTCACTATTCAATCTAATAGTACCACTGACTTCAAAAATAATTATACGGGGTCCTGTTTGGTTAATTGCATATCTTAGAGAACCAGGCATACTATTGTCTTCAAGATTTGTAACCTTAATTACCTTACCGCCTCGACCGCCTGTAGCATACATTCCACCACCATAAGCACCTGGAAATGCAAGAGCTGCTTCTGTTACTGGTGTTGGGTATTGATGTTTGTTTTCTACATCTGGTTTATCTGTTGAAGGAGGCTTTGGTTCCAGTAAATTCTCTTCACTGCTACAAGCTATGGTAATAGCCAGTAACACTAGAGCAACGAACTTAAAAGGGTCTTTTATAAACATCAATTACTATAACTTTTTTACCTGTGGTTTAATGGTGGTGAGATCTTTAATCATAACAGGTTTTTTTGTTTCTATGCTTCTTCTGGCAGCAATTCCAACTAGACATGCCAATGCTCCGTCTCTCACACCAGACGCTTGTTTTAATGGGTCGGGTATATTAGGAATAAACACATGGTCTTTAAGAAGTTTATCTCCACCACCATGTCCACTTCCTTGTGGTATCTGTATGTACTCTCGTTTACCAAAGTTTTTAGATACAACTATCTCATCATAGTTAACATCAGAAGTTGGATTCGATTCTTGGATCCATGCATCCATGCGACCTTTAGTGCCATTAAATGCAATTCTATATCCTTCGTAAGGTGAATAAGCTGTTAGAGAATAGGATACTTGAACTCCATTCATATACTTTATGGTTGCAGCCATTTTGTCGTATATGTTCACATCATTTCTGAAAACACAACCATCGCGATGATATCCGTCGTACTTTTCATTTTCAACATATAGTTTGGTTAGTCTCTGACTTTTAGTGATATCCCAAAAGAAGTCACACTTATCAGTATGTGGGCAACTTCTACAATTTACAGCCCTAAAAGGACCGTTTTTTCCATAAAAGTCCAATGATCCCAATGCATATATACTTTCAGGGTCACTTTCAATCCACCAATTCAATAGATCAAAGTGGTGGCTCGCTTTATGCACCCATAAAGAACCTCCCTTTTCAACAAGTCTGTGCCATCTTCTAAAATAGTCAGCACCATGAGAAGTGTCAAGATACCAATGAAAATCTACAGATGTTAGTTCTCCAATCTCTCCAGAACGAATTATCTCCCACATTTTTGCTCTGTGAGGCGAATAGCGATAATTAAAAGTTACTAAACACTCTTTACCTGTTCTCTTTTCAGCATCTATAATAGTTTGTATTTTATTTTCATCAATGGCCATAGGTTTTTCACAGATAATATTTGCACCCATATCCATTCCTTTTGATATAAAATAGTCATGCGTATCATCATCTGTGGTGACAATTAGTACGTCGGGTTTCGTCTCGCGCATCATCAGCTCAAAATCGGTATAGGTAGGGCAATCTATGCCTATCATCTCCTTGCCTGTTTGTAATCTTCCTGGATTGTGATCACAAAGGCCCACATATTCTACATAGTCGGAGTACTCTCTAACAATATCTCCTCCCCACATTCCTATTCCTCTTACGCCAAGCCCCACTAAAGCGACTTTTGTTCTTTTAGTGTTTTGTTTAATGCCTTCACTATTTGCTGCTAAAATATTCGACTTAGGATTTATCATTGAAGTACCAGCAATGGCACCTGACACTGCTAGAAATTTTCTTCTAGAAATTGAGCTTACATTGTTATTCATATCGTCATTATTTTAAAGTTGATTTTTAATTTTCGAATAAAAATTTCCCATTACCACTTCTACCGAAAAATCTAAAGCTTCTTCAGAAGTTAGTTGTTTGCTCCAGTTAACACGTTGTGAGCTATTACTTCCCTTCCCTTTATTGTTATACTCTAAGTACCTTACTGTCTTCTCGTTTTCGATACTATTCCAATTATTCCATCCAAGTGGATTAATTTCAGCAGGAAGAACAGTATTCATTAATAAAGTCATAGCATATGGTCGCCATGGCCTTCCAAGGTAAACCGATGTTACTCCATCTGAAACGCTAACACTGCAGTTGTTGAATATATAACCATACTCTACATCTTTTGGGGTGCTTGCGGCTGTTATATATGAGTTTTTCTTGCACATGATAGAACAGTTTTCAAACCATGCTGTTGATGGACCAAAAATGAAATCAGTTGTACCTTCAATATAACAATCTTGAAAATATAGTTTCGAATATACACCACCAGTGTAAATTGTATCTTGATTTCCTAAGAACCTACAGTTTTTAAAAATTAATTGGTTCCCTTCGGTATGTAGCGCAACTGCCTGTGCAACCATAGGAGCATTGTTCTCAATTGTAATATTTTCAATTGTAATATCATTTCCTCTTATTTGCAAAGTGTAAGTTTGGAAAGTTCCCATATTATTGATTAGTGCATGATCATTATTAGATATAATAGTTTTTTGCACGTCTTCTCCAACAATTCTCAGATCACTCAAGTGGTCATGAATTACAATTTTTTCGTAGTATATTCCTGCTTTAACTGATATAACATACGAGTAATCTGGATCGAATGCTCTAACAGAGTTTATAGCTTCCTGTACAGATTTAAAATCACCAGCTCCATCTTGTGCAACAACAATTTTCTTTATAGATTTTGAATTAATTGATGTTGTCTCTTTCTCTGAGGTATCTTTGTTTATATTAGGGGTAAGATGATTAACCAAACTGTTGAGATATACCTCCAGATAGGTGTATCCATCAAAATTCAAATCATTTGCACTCTTGCCAGGGTGGTTTTTGCTGAGCCAACCATCTGGGATACCATCTTTATCACTATCGGTAAATTCATTGTATACTTTATACACAGGCCACCCGCCAACATCTTCTTGACTGTCAATAAGTCCGTTTGTACTACCAGAAGAGCCCTCAAAAGCATACGTGCCATTAATAACATCTTTAACGTAACGACTATCATGTATATCTCTTACAAGTGAAGCTCCTCCAAAACTAAGCACGTATTCAAATGCTTTATCCACAGAGTTTGTTGTAACTGGTAGTAATTGAAATTCCTTATCGGTAAGAATATCTTTCAATTTAACGTTAGGGGCATATTTTTCGAAAGTGGTTCCCATGTCAATCCCACTTCTGTTATCATCGCTGATATCTGCATTGTTATGCATATAATTAGCATCGATATAAAAATGTCCATATATACCTGCAGGTTGGTTATTTTTACCATCATCTGCATCGGGGTTTAATATTCTTCTCTTGGATGCATTGCCAGAAGCGGGTCCTGGTTTAAAATAATTGGCAACAATGTTATAGCTACCTCCTTCACCTGCATAGATATTGTTTGCTCCCCAGTTGTAAATAACGTTGTTCCTGAAATCCACTCTCTCTAAGTCTGGTTCATTAGAATACCTGCTACCGCAAAAACGAGGATTGCGACTATCATTATGAGCAATTAAATTATGGTGAAATGAAGCATTCTGACCACCCCAAATACCTCCATAACCATGTTTTCCCTTTGGGTGTATTGAGTTAGTCAAACTTTCTGTGAGAAAGCACCATTGCATTGTGAAGTTTTTGTTGTCATAAAAAGAAGATAATTCATCCACTCCCCAGCTCATACTACAGTGATCAATAATTATATTCTCATTTCTATAGCCCGAGAGGGCATCAGCAGCCTGTTCGTGAGTATCTCCAAGGCGAAAACGAATAAAGCGGATAATTACATTATTTGCACTAATGCTTGTTTCGTAATCACTTATGCAGATACCGTCACCCGGAGCCGATTGTCCCGCAATTGTAAGGTCGCCATTGTTGATTTTTAAAGGACTCTTCAACCGTATTCGGCCAGAGATTTTAAAAAGTATTGTTCTAGCTCCTTTTTGTCTTATTGCCCACCGTAGTGTACCTGGTTCGCCATTATCTTCAAGTGATGTGACATATATTACCTTACCCCCTCTTCCTCCAGTCGTATACATTCCTGCGCCTTCGGCTCCTGGGAAAGCTGGTGTTTGTGTTACTAAAGAGGCTTCTGTAGCAGCATTTGCTTTCGAAAAAAGCATTGCTACTATCAAGATAAAAGTAATATGTCTTCTTGCCATAATAAGTTGTTTTACTATCTATCCAACAAAATACTGGTCATAATAAATGGGCCAATTGCTTTAGGGTCATCATCTCTAACTGGCTCAGATATATAGTACTCGAAACTTCCGTCGCGATAAATTTTATCTCCACCTAATCCTGCAACCGAACATACATCCGTTACAGATATTGTACCATCGTCGTTTTCCCTTATAAAACGGTTTACAAACTGATCAAAAGCAGTCTCTCCTTTTTCTAAATACTCTTTAGGGAGGTAGCCATTTTGTGCCCCTTTTACCCAAGTATATATGAACATTATCGATCCAGAAGATTCAAGATAGTTGCCTTCTCTATCCTGCAAGTTGGTCAACTGGTACCACATACCCGTTTGAGAATCGCGATAATTATCAATAGTAGCAGATATTTTATTAAGAATTTCTGTGATTTCACCTCTCTGCGGATGATCTAATGGCATAAATTCCAAAACATCTACCAATGCCATCATATACCAGCCAATACTCCTGGACCAAAAGTTTGGAGACTTACCAGTTATGGGGTCTGCCCAACGTTGTTCACGACTTTCATCCCATCCGTGATAGAGAAGCCCTGTTTCCTCATCAATTAAATCTTCGTATGCAGTTATAAGTTGCAATGCAACTTCATCAAACAGTTGAGGTTGATTAAAAGTCCTTCCATATTCTGCTAGAAATGGGCAAGCCATATACAGTCCATCAAGCCATACTTGGTGAGGATATATATTCTTATGCCAAAAACCACCATTAGAAATACGTGGATGAGTATCCATCTGACTCCTTAAAAGTTGAAGCGCCTTTAAATATTTTGGGTCTTGCGACTTCTCGTATACAGTGAAAAGGAATTTGCCTGGGTTGATATGATCAATATTATACCTTTCAAGATTATAAGTTTTAATTGTACCATCATCATTAACCATTGTATCAGCATAGCTCAGAGCATAATCGAAATATATGTTGTTGCCAGTTTTCTCATATACTTTTGTGAATGCCTGCATTTCAAGACCATGTGTGTAATTCCACTTAATTTTGTCCATAAAATCTACCATCCAACTTTCAGGGTTTCTTTGTATCTCAGAGTCAGCCATTCTTATGTAATAGGGTTCAGTGTTATTTTTTTTCTGACCACTCTCGTTACATTGATATAGAATGGGGATTGCGAGCAACAAGATTAAAAATACTTTTTTCATATTGATGGTAAACTTACAAATTAATTAAATTCAATTTCCTCTTTTTTCACATCACTTGCCACATTTACCTTATTTTCAGGTATCCCACTCAGATGCAGTTCAGAAGTATTAGCACCAGTAATTTTTGCAACTTCTGTATTATTGCTTACTTCAAAATTAAGATTGTCTGCATTAAAGTTCTTAACATTATTGAAAAGATAGGCTGGACCTACCTCTGGTACGATTGTAACATTTTTTAAATTGATGTCTTTAGACTCAGAAAATTCTGCACCGTAACGTGCTGTGATGAAAGCATTTTCTACATTAATGTTTTCAATATTCATCTCTGGTAAACCATTAAAAAACATTGCACGACGTGCATTTCTAGACACCAGATTTTTTACATATATGTTTTTGAAAACTGGTGTTTCTTCATTTACCGGGAAGGGAGTCTCACCTGTAGGTGTAGTATCACCATCTTCAAGTGACTCTGAAGCAGATTTTCCTCCATAAAACAGGTCAAATAAGAAAGAATCTGTTGCTATGTTAAACATGTATATGTCTGATATATAAATATTGTCAACTACACCACCACGGCCGCGGGTGCTCTTAAAGCGAAGGCCTACATCTGTTCCTAGAAATTGACAATTCTTTACTGATATATTTTTTACTCCTCCCGACATTTCACTTCCAACAACAAATCCGCCGTGTCCTTGAAATACTTTACAGTTTTCTACAATTACATTCTCTGTTGGTCTACCACGTAACCTGCCCTCTTCATCTTTTCCTGATTTTATACAAATTCCATCATCCCCAACATCAAACATTGAATTTACGATAATGCTATTTAGGCACGATTCAAGATCTAGCCCATCTCCATTTTGAGAATAACCAGGATTTCTAACAAATACACCATCTAGAATAACATTTTCACACATTAAGGGATGAATATTCCATGCGGCAGAATTTTCAAAAAGAACTCCTTCCAATAAAACGTTTTTGCATTCAATAAAACTAACCATTACAGGACGAAGAAAGTCTTTTATTTCAA
>DUUR01000171.1 GCA_012841425.1 Bacteroidales bacterium
AGTCTGCATCCTTGTAAGCCTTGTAGTTATCAGTTGTAGCCGTTAAATTTAATTCTTTAGTTGCTAGATACTCCTCTATCTCTTTATCCTGAATCGGAGACTTTCTGCTGTTTACCATATCAACTTTTTCTTGAATGATGTCTAGAGCAATTACCTCATTATGCTGAGCTAATAAAACGGCATTGGCTAGTCCAACATAACCAATTCCTGCTACAGTTATTTTTATTTGGTGTTCTCCTTTCACTTTTTAGTCATTTATCTCCATTTTCATAATAATTTATATTCCGGTCTACAACCTTCTTAAGTCCATATTTTTCATGATTGAAAGCTTTAATCAGTTTTACAACTATGTTATCTTTATTATATGAATGAGTCATAAGATATCCCAAACTACTTCATAGTCCATAAACCCCAAACAGAGATTGAATAAACATAAAGCAAGTGTCCGGCAAGATAGTTTTTATTAGTCTTTATGAATAAAACCTATTTCGTTTAATTAAACATCATAACTATGCTTAAACTATCAATACCAACTACCTCGTATCACTCTTCCTATTCTTTAAAGACAGATAGAACCCTATGACTCCTGTTGCTTCGGAAGTATAAACATGTCTCCTAATTGTTTATTAAAACTAACTGGATTATACTCAACAAGTCCACCACCTGGATAAAGAGTAAGTTCAGCAACATATAGTTGCTCGCTTGTTTCAAAAAAGTCAACTCGAATAAACGGAAAATCAACAGATAATTTCTTTGCAATATTCAACATTTCATTGAAATATGTTGGTTTCTTTACAAACTCATTCTTATGATTTCCATATTTCACGTTTAGCATATTCCAATCCAAATCATAAAAAGAAATATTATGATCATCTGAAATAAAACGATCACTTGCAACATAAACATATGTAGGCTCTCCGTTGAAGCAAAAAATCTTATAGTCATATAACTGATTTCCAATTCCTTTTTCATATTTTTCTGCTATAATCCTTGGTGTTGCCTGGTAATATGCCCTACAATATGAGTTTATCAGCGTGTTCCTTACTTTCAGCCACTGTTTAAGTTCTTTTTTTATTTCATGAAAATCCATTTGAGATTTATTTTGAATAAATTTAATATATTTACCATCGCTCTGTACATTTGACTTTAAGACAAACTCTTCTGGAAGGTTACCCCATTCATTTTCCAAAGAATGTATGTTTGTCCAAGATCCATATAGAGGGATTGTATACCCCTTCCCAAGTCTTTTTTCGATATATTCTTTAAATAGGTACTTATCAACCAATTCAGCCATTTCTGGAAATTGATAAAATAGTTTATACCATTGTATTTTCTCAGTAAATAAATCAGGTTGATATATGTCAAATTCATATCCATGATTAGCCTTATAACCTTGCATGTTTCCATAAATTAATTTTTCTAGTGTCCACTTGTTTTTTGTAGGACCAAGCCTATTATATACTATGTTATACAATGATCTTATTTTGTTCATTATGGCATTCATTTTTATTCTCCTCCTTATTGAACATCAAGTATATGTTTTAAATACCTCTTATTTATTTACAAAACAACCCTCTTTTTTCCCTAAACTTCCTAATATTTTCATATACAATATGGCCTTCTTCTATAACCACAGCATTTCTAACCATATCATTCCAATTACCTTCAACTAGATTATCAACAATTTTTGAAAACTCTTTACTTAAAACTTTTGTAACTGTGTGAGGAAACATAGCTGGTGTATTATCAACTGCATAATGAATAATTCCATCAACCGTATATACAGGATTATCTATAGTTGTAGGGTGAGAAGTTTCTATTTCTAAATTTGGGTCACAACTTATATCAATTATCATAGTTCCTGCTTTTAATTTTTTTAAGTCTTCTTTATATATAATTCTATCAGTTCTATTTGTATCCCACATAACACAATTCACAAGAACATCATAGTCAGCCATATTTTTTATAAACAATTTTTCTAATTTTCTCCCATACACATCTACAGAAGCTCCTAATCCATGTAAAAACCTTAAAGCTCCTTTAGCAGTTTGTCCATTTCCAAGTATAGCAACCTTTGTTTCATAAGGCATCTTGCCTAGATATTGGTATGCGTGTAAAATCGCAGCTTCACCAGCTATTTCCCTATTTCTATAAAAAATATAACGCCCATTTTCAAACATTTCCTCCCAAGCAATAACTGTATGGTCTTTTTCTAGCATAATATCTGTAAAAGGAACATTTTGTACTGCATGTGCCCATCCGATTAATATTTTTCCTTTTGGCAAATCAGATAGATAGTTGGCATCACCTAATTTAACATCTATAATTATGTCACAGTTTAATGCATCTTTCCTATCGACAATATTTGCTCCAAGTTTTTGGTATTCGTTATCAGAATATCCTAAATTAACTCCATAACCTTTCTCAAAATATAATTGATTAACATGTTTTAATTTTAATAAGTCTTCCGGCAGTAATGCTCGTCTTCTTTCATTATTCTTATCACTTATTACAAATCCTATAGAATTCATTTAATTTTCCCCCTATTATTTTTCTGATGATAGACATAACATCTGACCAAACTTAATATCTGTCTCCGGTAATCTATTTGAATCAAGCGCGCCTGCAGGTGTAAATGTAAGTTCCCCGAATATCGTTTTTCCATTAGCTAAATAAAAATCCGCCCTTACAAAAGGAAACGGCTTGCAAAGCATCTCTGCATATTTAAACAATCCGTCTATTCCCTCTGGTTTATCCATATAGAAATCCTTTGAAACATTTCTACTATCTTTATTCAAAGGTAATAGACTCCAATTTCGATCAAAAAAATAGTACTTAGGATGTCCACTTTCACGACCCACACAGACCATAACACACCATGGTTTTCCATTAAAGCAATAAACTTTATAATCATCAGGTAAGAAGCCACTATCCGTTTCAATATACTTTTCGCATATTATTTTCTTTTTTATATACTTATAATTTACTTCTGCATAATGTCTCCAATAATCTTCTTTCATCCATTTACTTAGTTTAGCTTTTGCATTATCTATATCAAATTCTTTTTTATCAGTGCATATTATATTGTATCCAGAACCATGATTGCATTTAAGAGCAAATTTATTAGGTAGAGATGCCCAGTCAATTTCATCTACCGAATCCCATGAAGCAATTAAATCATTAAGAATTTCATTACATCCACATTCTTTAATATAATCCCTTACCATATACTTGTCAGCACATTTTGTTATTAATGGATTATTATAATATGTATTTAATTTTAACCACATTAATTTTTCATTTAATGTTATAGGGTTATTTAAATCTAACTTTTTGGCAAAAGCCCTTTTATATAAAAATTTACTGGATAATTCTGGTGATATTGTGCTTAATAGTATTCTATATCTTAAATCTACTCTATGGTATAAATTCATTATAACCTTATTTTTTTTAACTATTTTCTTAAGCATCTTAAATTCTCCTTTGTCCCCAAACATACTATTTATTTCCTAGTGCAATAAATGTATAATTTATAGAAATAATTAAATCATTAATAGTTTCTTAATTATTCTTTTTGGTTTTATCAAGTAATAATTTAATAAACTCATGTAATGATTTTGGAACCTCTTTAGTATAAGGCCATTAAGATCCGGGTCATCAAAATGACATCTTTTCAATTGGCTATTCAATTCAACATCATAATGTGAATTTACTCCACTATGGGTTCCTGATCCATCTAAACCAATATTTTTAATTCTTGTATTAACAGGATAAACAGTTAGCATATCCAATTTTGACTGTGTGTAACACCACCTTATGGCCCAAGAATCAATCTTACCTTGCATTTGTAAATCAAGCATATCTGACAAATCTCTACCGCCACGATTAAATCTTTGACGTAATTTGTAATTTCTTCTAAACTCATCATAATCAGATACAACCCAATCTACTTTTTCCCATCTATCACTCCATGTAGCCCACCCCCAGCTACAACCCCTATAGGATAGATAAACATCACTAATATAATCTCTTGGTATTTCTATGGGTATGTTAAATCCACTTATTGACCAGATTTTAGAGTTCGACTCATAATAATTTAATGCATCATTCATATATTGCAAGAAATCTTTAGATGAAATAAGATCATCTTCAACAACTATTACCTTTCCATATTTCATTATAATTTCATTAACACCTGAAATAACTGATTTAGCTAATCCTTTATTCGATTGGGCTTTAATGATACTGATAGATTTAAAATAGCTCCTCTTATTAAGAGAATCAACATAATCTCTAACCTGTTCTACCCGTTCTTTTGATTTCTCATTCTTTGCAGCATCACAATAAATAAAAACCTCAGTTTCTTCTGCGAGAAAATTCTTAGATAGAGCTTCAATAGTTTTCTTTGTATGCTCCGGCCTATTATAGACAAATATTACAACTGGTGCTAGCATATTAGTCACCTACCTTTCACATTTTTTAATTAATCATTATCTCTATATTTGAAACCACCTTTTAACTTTCTAGTCAACTGCAAAATAGTATCTTTAACTAAGTCTTTCTCATATTGGTTAAATCCTTTAATCCACATTAATATAAAATACGTAACAACAATTACGGCTCCCTTTAATATCAAATTAAACCGACTAACACCATAAAATATGAAGTTTGTACCTAAACCTATTACTAATGTTGATAGTAGCGGTAATGATAATCTGATATAACATTCTTTAAAGAATTTAAATATATTTATTTTTAGCGACTTATGATAAATCACATTCATTCCAACATTTCGTATAAAATAAGATATACAAATGGAAAGAGAAGCGCCCAATGAACCCCAAAAATAAGAAAATACTATCGAAAAAAGCATATTTATAATTGCCATTACGATAAAAACATATGCTTGCAATCTAACCTTATTTAAAGCTACAATAGCTGTATTTCCTATTTGTTGTGGTAAGTAGAACAGACTAGGAAGTATTAGAAATATAGTATTATAGTAAGATAAAATGTACTCTTCTCCCATCCATAAAATAACGAAATCTTTCCCAATTGTAATAAATCCAATTGTAATAATCCCTATTATGGATAGTTGTATTCTTCCTATTTTTATCATTAATTGAAGCAAATTAGCTGATGCATTATCTTTTATAACTATTCTTGTTACTTTCGGAAGAAATAGCCCATTAATTGCACTTGCTATAGTATATACATATCCTTCCAAAGAACTTGCTATTCCAAAAACAGCAATACTTGCAGCTCCTGAGACAGATCCTAAAATTGATGGTGTAATATTAAATATAAATCTTTGTGTTATACTGACAATAGCAGACCATATTGAAAAACTAAATATTTCTCTTACCATTACCTTGCTTTTAAAGTTCAGATTCGCTTTCACAGATGTTTTTCTTTTTATAATAATTAATTTTAATAGAATTGTTGCTATACCACTAATAGCATTTGCAGTTACCAAAGCATAAAGGCCATATTCATTTAGTAAAGCAAAAATAATAAATAATACTGAAGAAATTCGATTAAAAATATCACATATTTTTAATTCTGCAAATTTTTCATACGAAGTTAATATTCCATTTAATGTTGTGAACGGAAATGATAGTATGCTAAAAGCAGCTGCAATTATATAAACAACCCTAAATGCTGATAACTCATTTGGAGTTAATTTGTTGTATATTAAATCTAAATTTAAATACACTATTATAAGTACAAATAATATAACAAAATCAATTAAGAGATAAATTTTATATGTTAACCCTAGAACATTATTTACACTATCCTGATCACCTTCTGCATTATACCTAGAAACAAAACGGGATACTGCTGCACTTAGACCAAAGTCAATTAAAAACATGCTAATAAGTGATGTTGCAAGTGTATATAAACCATAGTTATCTTGTCCAATTTGTTGTACCATCCATGGTGTATATAATAAGCCAGCTAAAATATTTACTGCTATAGCAACATATGATAAAATTGCACCACGCTTTATTTGTCGAGTACTTTCAAACTCATTAAAATTTGAATGGATTTTCAAATGTTTAGTCACACCACCTTACCTAAGGAAAGTCAGATTAAGGTCAATATAGGGACCTATTTATTTAATATTAATCATTTTCAATTCCTATAATATTTTTGTAAATTTCTAATAATCTTCTTAAATTTTCTTGTCTATCATGTGTCTTCAGTGCATGTTCTCTAGCCGCTCTAGATAACTTCAAAGCTAAATCTTTATTATCAAATATCTCACATACATAGTGCGCTAACATATAAGGTGCATCTGATTGATACACAAAACCTTCCTCACTATGCCTCATCATATCGGATACACCACCTACATCAGAAGCTACACAAGGAACACCCAATATCATAGCTTCCCCTAATGAATTAGGACTATTTTCAACAGATGATGGGCAAACAAATACATGAGATTTTAAGTACCTTTCACACATACTCTTTTCATCTAATGGACCTGTAAATATAACATTATTCTCTAAACCTAATTTCATAATCATTTTTTTAATGTATTTCCCGTAATATGTCATAAGTAGCTTATCTTTTAAAGTATCAGACTTTATTATATTTTTACCGCTAACATACAGCTTAGTATCTGGAAATCGCCTTAAAATAATAGGAAATGCCTCAAGAACATAATGTAATCCCTTTATTGGGTATTGCCCTTGGCTAAGAAAGATAGATTGCTTTTCGCATCTATCTAACTCCCATTTATGTTTATAAAATTCATCACGTAATGTTTCATTACAAAAATGATATTTTGCATTAGGGTTTATTTGTGCTGTGCATGCTTTATCCCACGTTGTTCTTCCTATAATATGGTTAGTATTCTTCAGAGCCTCTATTTCGTTTTTACCCCTCTCGCAAAATGCCCTTTTTAATCCGTAAACACTATCTCTTCTTATCAGATTCCTTAATGTAAATCCATAAATAACTTTAAAGGGTAAATTGGAAAACATATGCTTTTCTATAACTGATACTAACCCTTGAATAGATATTACAGTTTTAATATTTTCTTTTTTGCAGACATTGACCATTGAAAGTGTATGAGCTAACTCAGTCCCATATATATGTACAAGATCAGGCTTTAAGTTATCTAACAACTTTGTGAATGACTCATAGTTTTCTATTATTTTTTTGTCCCTATCTTTAATAGGAGTAAAAGGATAATATTTTATCTTTTCACCTTTTAACTCATTAAATTTACTAGCTTTATTACTTGGAAATGCTATAGATAATTCTACACCTTCCTTATTTGCTAAGTCTTTTGACGCATTTATTAACCAGCCACCAAATGGTGATGGCTTCTCTCCCATTAATTGACTTGCTTCTGGTAATGGAATATTAATTAACCATAGAATTTTAAACATATATTACACCTTCTTGCTTTGTTCTAGTAAATATGTGTTTGTCAGTGATAGAGCAATACCATAGAAAAACAAATTATCAATAATTCCGTCTAAAAAAGAATATCCTATAAAAACAACCAAAAACAACAGATAGTAATATAGCTTCCACCTTTTACTTACATTTATTGTTTTAAACTTGTAATAAATAAAATAATAAGATGAAATAATCATTGAAGTTAGAAAACAACCGTAATATGCCCAAGAGCCAATTAAGAAATTATGTGGCGCTAATCTAATTGTAGTTAAATCATATCTTTTACCTATCCCAAAGAAGAAATTCTTAACATCCGTAGTTAATATTTCGATATATTCTCTCCATAGTATAAGCCTAACATCTTTTAAACCTGCATACCTAAATCGTCCAATACTTCTTTCAAATATGTTAAAAAGGCCCAATGGGTATCCAATTAAACTAGCTAAAACGAGTGCTATTAGAATGCTAAATTTATGATTTACCTTCTGTTTTGAAAAAACAATTAATAGTAAAATTATATTAATTATGCTTGTTATTAAAAAGGCTCTTGATTGAGTCATAAAACCAAATGCAAAAAACAAAACCATATAAAATATTAATTTATTATTTTTAACAGTTCCTAATGATAATTTAACTATTAATACAGATATAGCTAGTGTTACTGCAACTCCATAATAGTTAGGGTCTTGATTAACCGGAATTAGCCTAAAAAAGTTCGATGTCAAAATTTCACTAGTTCTAGAAAAACTATCATAAATACCTATAAATGTTGCAACAAATACACCAAAACAGAACCATGATCCTAAATTTAAGCTAAATTCGTTTATATTATGCCTATTATTTTTTACCAGACTCATAAAAATATATAAATTAAAGACATGTCTGATTATCTCTGTATCAATCGGACTTGTGGATTGGACTACTCCTTTTAACAGCATCAATATTAGCATAAATAATCCCAAAAATACTAATGATTTATTTACCTTAAGTTTTTCTAGTAGTAGTGTCTTTGAAAACAGTAAAATAATATATATAGCAATTAGCCCCATAGAAAATCCATCTATAATAAACATTCTTTCGTTTGCAACATAAAAAACTAAGTGATATAAATTGACAGTTGGGTTGAAAAGTATAAGGGGTAAATACAAAAATAAACCTATTAAGATTGCTCCACTAAGACCTTCTAAGTTATTTATTATTAAATATCCTATAATCGAGACAAACAATGGATAAATTAGTTCTGTTCTTGAAACAATTGTATTCTTTAAGCATCTAATCATCGGCATACATCCTAATCTATTTTAGTTAGAGTAATTTATACTCTTGCCCCAAACAACTCTATTAACATAATCTGCATACGACAATATTATCCTTAAAACCTTATCGGAAACATTAGGCATGCTATAATCCCCTACTAACATCAATGTATCTTTTCCTTGAGTTTCTAAGACCTCAAGTCCTTGAAGTATTCTCTCCTTCTTAAGTCCAACCATCATAACAGATGCTTCTTCCATTGCCTCAGGCCTCTCATGAGCTTGTCTAATATTAAGCGCTCTGAATCCAAGAATTGATGATTCTTCACTTATAGTTCCACTATCACTTAGTACTGCTTTTGATTTTATTTGAAGCTTCACGTAATCATTAAATCCTAATGGTTTCATTGTCTGTATTAATGGATTAAACTGAATACCTTTAGCCTCTATCATTTTTCTAGTTCTAGGATGTGTGCTTACAATCAAAGGCATTTTATATTTTTCTGCTACAGCATTTAAACTTTCAACTAAATCTAAGAAATTAGTTTCAGAATTAATATTTTCTTCTCTATGTGCAGATACTACAAAGTACTTTCCTTCTTCAATACCTAGCCTTTCAAGAACATCTGATTTCTCAATATCTTCTCTTCTAGAATTAATAACTTCAAACATTGGACTACCTGTTTTTATAATTCTATCTGCAGGAATTCCTTCTCTTAATAAATATTCTCTTGCGATATCACTATAAGTAAGATTTATATCCGCTGTATGGTCTACAATCTTTCTGTTAGTCTCTTCAGGTACTCTCTGATCAAAACATCTATTTCCAGCTTCCATATGGAATATTGGAATATGTCTTCTTTTAGCTGCAATAGCACATAGGCAACTATTTGTATCTCCAAGAACTAGGAAAGCATCTGGTTTTACTTCTTCCATAATAGGATCTATCTTAATAAGAATATTTCCTATAGTTTCTACTGCTGTTCCAGTAGCTGCATTAAGGAAATAATCTGGTTTTTTCAATTTAAAATCTTTAAAAAACACTTCATTTAATTCATAGTCATAATTTTGTCCTGTATGAACAAGGATGTGATCTATAGCTTCTGATTCATCTAACTTATTAATAACAGCTGATAATCTAATAATTTCTGGTCTCGTGCCTACAACTGTCATAACTTTTAACTTCTTCATTTGTTACACCTCCAAATAATAAGTATCTGGCTTCTCAGGGTCAAACGGTTCATTAGCCCACATGATAGTAACCATATCTGTATCTCCAAGATTTTCAATATTATGTGTATAGCCAGTAGGTACATCTACAACTTCTAACCTATCCCCGCTAACAAAGTATTCTAAAACTTCATCTGAGGATACTTTCCTAAAACGTAT
>DUUR01000172.1 GCA_012841425.1 Bacteroidales bacterium
ATGCTAATGTTGAGCCCGTATTCTTTTCGTATCCCGATAATGACGCTATCAATACGTTAGTTGAAAAAGTTGTTCAAGGTGAACCTGAGTATGATTTTATTTCTGTTGATGGAGTTGGACATCATTTCTGGCTAATTGATGAAGATAGAGATGTTAATACAGTAACCGAAACATTTAGTAAAATTCCTGCACTATACATTGCAGATGGTCATCACCGCTCTGCTGCAGCCGCACTTGTAGGAGCAGAAAAAGCAAATAATAATCCAAACCACACGGGTGACGAAGAGTATAACTATTTTATGGCAGTTTGTTTTCCCGATAGCCAGTTGACTATCATTGATTACAATCGTGTTGTAAAAGATTTAAATGGACTAACACCTGATGAATTTCTTCAGAAACTTGAAAAGAATTTTGTGGTTGAACCAACGGGTTCTGAGATAAAGAGACCAAAGAATTTGCATAACTTTTCAATTTACCTTGATGGACGCTCATTTAGTGTAACTGCAAAGCCTGGTACTTATGATGATAACGATCCAATTGGTCAGCTCGATGTTACTATCAGTTCTAATCTTATTCTTGATGAGATATTGGGAATAAAAGATTTGCGCAGCGATACCCGAATCGACTTTGTAGGTGGTATTAGAGGCTTGGATGAACTCAAACAAAGAGTAGATAGTGGAGAGATGGCTTTTGCTATTGCGCTTTACCCTGTTTCGATGAAGCAGCTAATGGATATTGCCGATACAGGTAACATTATGCCACCTAAGACTACTTGGTTTGAACCAAAACTACGATCGGGACTTGTAATTCATAAGCTGAAGTAATCATTTGCATTTTTTATGAATGAAATAAGAAATCAATGTATTAGTTTTGCAGTAAATAACCCGAATTTGTAACAATTTAAAAGTAGATGTATGGCTCACCATGATTTAGATGAACTAGATGAGAAAATTCTCAGTATGATTGTAGAAAATGCCCGTGTTCCTTTTTTAGAAGTGGCACGCGCTTGTAATGTGTCTGGTGCAGCCATACATCAAAGGGTGCAAAAGCTTACTAACCTTGGTGTTGTAAAAGGGTCTGAATATATTGTTGATCCAGAGAAGCTTGGTTATGAGACCTGTGCATTTGTAGGCCTTTTTCTTACGTCTCCTTCTACTTTTGATTTTGTAGTAAAGGAGCTTGAGAAAATACCTGAAGTTATAGAATGTTACTATACCACAGGGCAATACGATCTTTTAATTAAGGTGGTTGCCAAGAATAATAAAGACCTACTACGTATAATTCACTCAGAGCTTCAACCACTAGGTTTAGCCAGAACAGAAACACTTATAAGCTTTAAGGATGCCTTCAAAAAAAGATTTCCTATTAATATTAGAGACTAAATTTGTAATTGATTTATTATGAGGTTAAGATTTCTAATTTCGATAGTACTTCTATTGGTATTTTCAAGTGGAAGGGCGTTAACGGCACAAACATATGAAACCCCTGTAGACTACGTTAATATTTTAATGGGAACTCAGTCTGAGTTTGAATTATCTAACGGCAATACTTATCCAGCTGTGGCTCGTCCGTGGGGTATGAATTTCTGGACACCGCAGACTCGTAAGATTGGCGATGGATGGCAATATTCTTATAACGATGATAAGCTTAATGGTTTTAAGCAAACCCATCAACCTAGTCCATGGATGAATGATTATGGTCAGTTCTCCATTTTTGCAATGGTAAATAAGATGGAGTTTAATCAGGAGAAAAGGGCTAGCTGGTATTCGCACAAGGCCGAGATTGCAAAACCATATTATTATAGTGCATATCTTGCCGACTATGATATTACGGCCGAGATAACACCAACGGAGAGGGCTGCCATCTTTCGTTTTACATTTCCCCAAACAGATAGTTCAATTATTCTTGTTGATGCCTTTGATAAAGGTTCTGCCATTGAGATTCTGAAAGATAGAAATGCTATTATTGGTTACACAACACGAAATAGTGGAGGTGTGCCTGATAATTTCAAGAACTATTTTGTAATAGTTTTTGATAAGCCCTTTGAGATGACTCAAGTAGTTGCAGATGGAAAGATTCAGAGAAGCGGATTAAGGTCTGAGTCTAAACACTCTGGAGCTTTTGTGGGCTTCTCTACGTATAGAGGAGAAGAGGTAATTGCAAAAGTTGCTTCTTCATTTATCAGTTATGAGCAGGCTTGGTTGAACCTTAATGAGGTGAAGAACAAAGATTTTGATGATGTAAAACAGGAGGGGCGTGACGCTTGGAATGAGGTCCTAAGCAAGATTGAAATTGAAGGTGGTAACCTAGATCAGAAGCGTACTTTCTACTCAACTCTGTATCGCTCTACACTTTTTCCGCGTAAATTTTACGAGATAGATGCTTCAGGAAATGCTATGCATTACAGTCCTTACAACGGTCAGGTCCTACCTGGTTATATGTACACAGATACTGGCTTTTGGGATACTTTCAGAGCATTGTTTCCACTTCTTAATTTGGTCTACCCTTCTGTTAATCAAGAAATTCAAGAGGGTTTGGTTAACACCTACAAAGAAAGTGGATTTTTGCCAGAGTGGGCAAGTCCCGGTCACCGAGGAATAATGATTGGCAATAACTCAGCCTCGGTTGTAGCAGATGCCTACCTAAAAGGACTGCGTGGATATGATATTGAAACACTCTATGAAGCGATGTTGCTTGGAACCAAAAATGTTCATCCAAAAGTATCATCAACTGGTCGCCTTGGGCATGAATATTATAATACCCTAGGTTACGTTCCGTATAATGTTGGAATTAATGAAAACGCTGCAAGAACGCTGGAGTATGCTTATGCCGACTGGACAATTTATATGCTCGCAAAAGAGTTGAAGAGACCACAAGCTGAGATTGATCTGTTTGCAAGGAGAAGCCAAAACTACAAGAATCTATATTCTTCCGAATATAAGCTAATGAGAGGCAAAAATAAAGACGGTACATTCCAATCGCCTTTTAGTCCCACCAAATGGGGCGATGCATTTACTGAAGGAAACAGTTGGCACTATACCTGGTCGGTTTTCCACGACACACAAGGACTAATAGATCTTATGGGTGGCAATAAAGAGTTTGTGAATATGCTAGATTCAGTATTTATTATGCCCCCTATTTTTGATGATAGCTATTATGGCTTTCCAATACACGAGATAAGAGAAATGCAGATAATGAATATGGGTCAGTATGCCCACGGCAATCAACCAATTCAGCATATGATTTACCTTTATAATTATGCAGCAGAGCCTTGGAAGGCACAATACTGGAATCGTGAAGTTATGGATAAGCTTTATAACCCAAATCCAGATGGTTATTGTGGTGATGAGGATAATGGGCAGACTTCTGCATGGTATGTATTCTCTTCTTTAGGGTTTTATCCAGTTTGCCCGGGAAGTGATGAGTACGTTATTGGAGCGCCCCTTTTTGAAAAAGCAACCATTCATCTAGAAAATGGGAACAAGGTAGAAATTAATTCACCTAACAATAATCATAACACCAGATATATTGAAAATATGAAATTGAATGGTGAAAATTACACTAAGAATTATTTCAGGTATTCGGATTTAATTAAGGGAGCGAAAATTGATATTACTATGTCTGAAGAGCCTAATAAAGAAAGAGGTGTAAATAAATCAGATGCTCCTTATTCATTTACAAACGAAAAATAGATATAAATATTTCTGATTTTAAAAGATAGAAAGTGTTGAGATAGTGGATATTGATCCAATATTTCAGCACTTTTTTTATTTAATAAACACAAGTATATTGCGTAAGTTATTTTATACAAAAAAACCGACTCTTTATATGAGAATCGGTTTCCTGATAGTTGCGGAGGCAAGATTCGAACTTACGACCTTTGGGTTATGAGCCCAACGAGCTGCCACTGCTCCACTCCGCGATATTGTTTTCCTTAAATGGACTGCAAAGATAGAGAATTATTTTGAATTACCAAAATATTGATGAATATTTTTACAGTCTACTCTAAAAGCTGTATATTTGAGCAAAAATATACCCATAATATGGCAGACAGTTTAGTAATTATCCCAACCTATAAAGAGAAGGAGAATATAGAGAATATTATCAGGACAGTTTTTGGACTCGAAAAAGAGTTTCATATACTTGTTGTAGATGATAACTCACCAGATGGTACAGCAGCAATAGTGCATAAATTAATTAAGGAGGAATACTCCGACAGACTTTTTATTGAAGAAAGAAAGGGTAAACTTGGTCTAGGCACAGCTTATATTCATGGATTTAAATGGGCTCTGGCACGTTCTTATGAATATATTTTTGAGATGGATGCAGA
>DUUR01000173.1 GCA_012841425.1 Bacteroidales bacterium
GGGATCTTAATGTCATAGGCACCTATCAACACGGAGGTATACTTGTGAGTTCACTACATGCTTCAAATGGTTACCTGAATTTGCTTTCAGGACGTAGAGGTAATGTAAAAGTTGATTACTGGACACCTGAAAACACAGATGCCAAGTATCCAAAACCAGGTGGTATTATGAGTGGTGACAACCCAAAATATGGAAGTACTTTGGGCTACTTTGATGCATCATATTTTAAAGTAGGACAGATAATGTTAGGTTACAATTTCGACAAGCAAACAAAATGGATAAACAGATCGGGAATTGATGGATTAAGACTTTACTTCAGTGTTCAAAATGCATTTGTCCTCTTTTCACCGTTTAACAAAGAGTCGGGCATGGACCCTGTAACCAACTCATATGGTGATGAAAACGTTGCTGTAGTTGGCGGAGGTTATAATGCAAACACTATGCTGATAGTGGCAACTAATAGTCCACAAACAAGGAACTTTGTTTTCGGATTAAATCTTACTTTCTAAATAATTTATATATTTACTAACTTTGATATATACTGAAATGCAAAAAATAAAATTAATTATAACAGTAGCATCAATCGTGTTAATTTCATATTTAACCGGTTGCTCAAATGATATCCTTGATGAAAAACCGAGAAGTATTTATGAACCTGGTTTTTTCCAGACAGAGCAAGGAATACAATATGGTCTGACCTCTTTATATTCACACACCCGTTATTTTTTGGGGCAATACTATTATGCGGCACAGCAAAATGGTACTGACGAATATACATATGCACAAAGTGCCGACAACAACTTTAAGGACACAGATATGTCGGGAGTTGGCTCTTTGAACCCTTCAAGCAGTCGCTCAGACGCACTATGGGGCTCTGTTTACAGCAATATAAACACTGCAAGTGGAATAATAGAAAATGCCGCAGAGGTGGGACTATCAGAAGCTCTGATTTCTGAGGCTCGTTTTTGGAGAGCATTTGACTATTTTATGCTTGTGAAAACGTTTGGCGGTGTACCATTGGATTTAGGATCAGGTGAGCTAAAATTCAACACCTCGCCTTCTAGAGTATCAACACGTAATACAGTTCCTGAGGTTTACACAAAGGCTGTTTTTCCTGATTTGATTACAGCAATTGCTGAACTCCCTGAGACAGGACGCGTAACAGGTGGTGTAACTAAAACAGCTGCCAGGCTTTTTCTGTCAAAAGCGTATCTTACTTATGCATGGTGGCTTGAAAATCCTAATAATATTCCTACTTATCCTGAAACAGCACGAACTGATCCTGACGGACATGATGCTGCATGGTATTATCAACAGGCATATAACATAGCATTAGAGGGGATAAATAATCCTGGGCCATTTGGACTGTTAGACTATTACTATGATGTACACCTAGGCAGCAATGATAGGAATAAAGAGATTGTACTTTACTCCGACCATATGGAAGATGAGTACTACAATCAGGCAAGTCTATCATGGTCTAATGGTGCAGCACCCGAGAATTATGCTGTATGGTATGTAACAGCCAACTATCCAAACGTAAGAAGCTCAGCTAACGGCACCGACTACAATGTTTCTTCTGTTCAGCGAGACGCTGTTCAGTGGGGAGGCCGTCCGTGGACCCGAATGGCCCCTACTATTGAGGCGTATACTGAAACATTTGCAGACAAGACAAATGACAGCCGTTTTGATGGTACATTCGCAACTGTTTTTTATGGAAACTGGGCAAAAGCTGGTATTGAAAATGAGTCTCTTTATAATGCAAATGGCTTGACGGTAAGAAACGGCGAGCCCGTATTGACATTTTTGGAAGAGGAACCTGAAACACCTGTAACTTATGAAGTAGGTGCAGGAAAAAGCAATGTGGGTGCAGGAACATTACCTGGCAGGGCTGACTGGGTTATTCCTCCAAGTGGCATTAGTCGCATCTATTATCCTGGACTATGGAAATTGGGAACCTACAGGACTGATAATGGTGCTGGATTAGGACAACCTAATGGTGCTATTACCCGACCATGGAATATTGCCAAATTTTCTGAGTTTTATTTAATTGCTGCAGAAGCTGCAGTGAAAGGCGCAACAGGATCTGAATCGGCTCGCGATCTTGTAAATGTATTGCGTGAACGTGCTGGTAAATGGCGCTGGAAAAATAATGGCAATTATGCAAAAGTTGAGGATAACAGCGCAGCAATGGTTGCTGCTACTCCTGCTACAATTGATATTAATTACATTTTGGATGAACGAAGCAGAGAGTTGTTTGGTGAAGGTTATCGCTGGGATGATCTTGTACGCACACAAAAATGGGCTGAAGTAGCTGCTTCATACACTATTTGCGGAAGTAGTGCGGGAGATCATGTACAGGTTGTGTACGAACGAACAATTCAGCCTTTTCATTATCTACGACCAATTCCTCAGGGACAGATAGACGGATTAACGATGAGTGATGCAGAGAAAGCTGCTTATCAAAATCCTGGATACTAATATTAAGCATTAATTATAGCCGGGGCAAAATTAGCTCCGGCTTTTTTAACACACACTTATTGTACATAATACATAATTAAACTATTGGTATTTAATACAATATCTATATGACTGATTGTATATGTTTTAAAACATATACGGTTTTCTTTTGTTGTCTATAATTTTAATTGTATTTTTACATAATTTATTTTACAAAACTTGAATTAATTACTAGAATTGTCTGTAAGAAGAAATGAGATAGACTCAATATCATGCAAAATAAGCATAGAATATACTAATCATTTTATGCTACTAAATCTTCATAAAAGCAACATAATGAACAACATTAGTTATAATAAATACAATGAAATCAAATTTAATAAGCAAAGGTGAATCGAGAGGATTTTATAAACTCTCATGGGTTCAGAGAATAGGTTTTGGTTCAGGTGATCTGGCTCAAAATTTAATCTATCAGACAGTTTCGATGTACCTGTTAATCTTTTACACAAATGTCTTCGGATTACCTGCAGCAACTGCAGCAGTTATGTTCTTAATAGTTAGACTAATTGATGTGATATGGGATCCAATTGTGGGTGCTTTTATTGATAAGAATACTCCCAAGTTAGGTAAATATCGTTCTTATTTAATTTTGGGTGGAATTCCTCTTACAGGTTTTGCAATACTTTGCTTTTGGAATGGTTTCTCAGGTTCTTTACTGTATGCATATATTACTTACATAGGGCTTTCTATGGCATATACATTGGTAAATGTGCCATATGGTGCTTTAAATGCATCGCTCACTAGAGATACACACGAAATAACAACACTTACTTCCGTACGTATGTTTATGGCAAATCTGGGTGGATTGGCTGTTGCATATGGAATACCTATACTGGTTAAAACATTTTCTCCCGACGGCAAAATCAATTCGGCAGAATCTGGAAATGCATGGTTTTTAACTATGACAATATATGCGTTGGCGGGACTGGCTCTTTTAATATTCTGCTTTACGCAAACTAAAGAAAGAGTAGTAATGGATGAGAAGGATACGGCAGATGTAAAAGTATCCGATCTATGGACTGAATTTGTTAGAAACCGACCGCTTAGAATTCTTGCCTTCTTTTTTATAGTAGCTTTTGCAATGATGGCTATAGGCAATTCGGCCGGATCATATTATATGATCTACAATGTAGGTTCACCCGAAATGTTGCCATATTTTATGGCTCTTGGCTCTATTCCTGCATTCATATTTATGCCAATGGTGCCTGCAATTAAAAAGAAAATAGGAAAAAAGAACATGTTCTATGTATTTCTTACAATTGCAATTATTGGTATGGCAATTCTTTATGTGGTTTCTGTTATACCCTCATTACAGTCGCAAATTTGGCTTGTTATGGTTGCACAATTTATCAAGTCGACAGGAATTATTGTTGCCACGGGATATATGTGGGCACTTGTACCTGAGGTTATATCTTATGGTGAGCACACAACAGGAAGAAGAATATCTGGAATTGTAAATGCACTTACTGGTATTTTTTATAAGGCTGGGATGGCACTTGGGGGTGTAGTACCTGGTCTGGTGTTATCTTTTGTAGGCTTCGACGAAAAAAACGCAATATCACAGTCTCCCTTGGTAGAACAAGGTATTTTGTGGTTGGTGGTAGTAATTCCGGCACTTTTACTTATGTTGGGTATGTTTATAATATCAAAATATGAACTCGAGGATGATGTTATTGACAGAATCAATATTGAAATTGAAGAAAGACATATGCGTCGAGACTTAGATTAAAATAAATTATAATTTTGATGTAACTAAATTTATATCTTATCTAAGTAAAATTGTTTGGGTGTAATGATAAAAAAACAAAGTTGAATTAATAAATAATAAATTATATCGATATGAAAGAAGCAAGATATTTAGTTCCAAGCGATTATATGGCTGACCCGTCTGCTCATGTATTTAATGGTAAA
The DNA here is from genome assembly GCA_012841425.1 of Bacteroidales bacterium. Taxonomy (GTDB): domain Bacteria; phylum Bacteroidota; class Bacteroidia; order Bacteroidales; family Dysgonomonadaceae; genus Proteiniphilum. The sequence goes on from DUUR01000173.1 coordinate 4,432, forward strand.
ATTTATATCTATCCATCACACGATTGGGAGAGTGGAATTCCTGAAAATGATAATGGAGATCATTTCAATATGAAAGATTATCATGTATTTTCGTTAGATGATGTAGAAAACGGTGAAGTATCTGATCATGGAGTTGTTTTAAGAACAGAGGATATACCTTGGGCAGGACGACAACTTTGGGATTGTGATGTGGCCCACAGAAATGGTAAATACTATATGTATTTTCCACTTAAAGATCAGAACGACATTTTTCGTATAGGTGTGGCTATAAGCGATAAGCCTGAAGGACCTTTTATTCCTGAAGAACACCCTATGAAGGGTAGCTA
>DUUR01000174.1 GCA_012841425.1 Bacteroidales bacterium
AAGGTTATCAACTAACAGGTTCTGAGGAATGCCTAGCTTGGTTTGAAAAATTGCATGACTACACTTGGAAACATTTTAAAGATCCTGAACATCCTGAATGGTGGGGATATTTAAACAGAGAAGGTGAAGTTTTGCTAGATCTTAAAGGTGGAAAATGGAAGGGTTGCTTCCATGTGCCTAGGGGACTTTACCAATGCTGGAAGATATTAGAAGAGATTAATTATTCAAAGGAAAAAAATTTATCGGAAAACTGAATCTTCTTCCCTTGTATAATTAATTTTTAGAAAATTATAGTCAGAAAATAAAACTATGTTACTAATTGAGAAATGAAAATTCTAAAAACAAAAAAACAGCTAAGGGATGGCTTTTAAGTCTATTCCTTATTCTAAGCTCCATCTCACTATATTCACAAAACATAACAGTGAGTGGAACCGTTACTGATAACGTGTTCAAAGAACCTCTAATTGGAGTAACTATTGTAATTGAAGGTACTTCTGATGGAACAGTAACTGATATTGATGGGAACTACACTATAGACAATGTTCCATCTAATGGAAATCTTGTAGCCTCATATGTTGGGATGCAACCTCAAACCATTTCGGTTGCTGGAAGAAAAACGATAGATATAGTACTACGTGAAGACTCGGAACTACTAGAAGAGGTGGTTGTAACTGGTTATGGCGGCACACAGCTTCGTAGTAAATTAACTAACTCTATCGCTAAGGTGTCTGAAGAAACACTCACTGTGGGTGTTTTCTCAAATCCTGCTCAAGCGCTTTCAGGTGCTGTATCTGGTCTTAGAGTAATACAATCTTCGGGTAATCCAGGATCAACTCCACAAATTGTGCTTAGAGGTGGGACTAATCTTGATGGTTCTGGTTCGCCACTAGTTATGGTTGATGGACAATTAAGATCAAGCTTAAGTGATATAAACCCTGCGGACATTGAATCTATGGAGGTACTTAAGGATGCGGGTGCAACAGCACTTTATGGAGCTCGTGCAAGTAATGGTGTAATTCTTGTTACAACAAAAAGCGGCAAGGCTGGTCAACGCTCAATCAATCTATCTGCTAAGTTAGGGTTTAATTATGTGAATAATCCTTATACTTTCTTGGGTGTTGAAGATTACATAACCTATCAAAGAAATGCATATAACAACACACCTTGGGCACCCAAAGACAATCTTAATGCGGCTAATCCACTTGGTACAGGTAACGTATACAATGAAAGAATGGTATGGAATCTAATGAATCTGAATGATGAAAACAGATTCCTACTTGATAAAGGCTGGAAATCTATGACCGATCCTATCAACTCTAATAATACATTAATCTATAGAGATACAGATATAGCTAAATACAGCTTTGTTGACCCGTCTTTAACTCAAGATTACAACCTTAATATGTCTGGCGGTAACGATAGGGGCACATATTATGCAGGTATCGGTTACAACCACTCAGAAGGTCTACCAATTACCCCTTTCTACGAAAGAGTCAGTTTTGTTTTAAATGGCAGCTACAAAGTCACTGATTGGTTAACAAGTAAGTCAAACTTCAACTATAACCGTGCAAACTGGAATTCTATGCCCCCAACACAAACAAGTGAGGCAAACTATTTCGGACGTATACAATCTATTCCTCCAACTGCTCGTTTTGAAGATGAAGATGGAAATATGCTTCTAGGCGCAAACTCTGGTGATGGAAATCAATCATATCAAGCTCATAGGTTTATGAGGGATAATCAGACAGATAAGTTTACAATGATTCAGTCATTTGAAGCAAAGTTCTTGAGAGATTTTACCGCTAGAGCATCTGCGCAATGGTATTATGACGAAGGATTTTATGAATCATTTAATCGCGATTACGAAACCACTCCAGGGAACTGGAATAGAACTAGAAGCACATCAGCGCAATTTGATAGAAGCTTATCTCAGACATACAATGCTACAATCAACTATAACAAACTTATTGCAGGAAAACATAGTATAGACGCACTTCTTGGAACGGAGTATTTTGACAGACACAACAAAGGTTTTAGCGCCTCAGGTAGAAATGCTCCAACAGATGACTTCTGGGATCTTGGACTAACAGACACTGGAGAAAATATGCGTGGCATAGATTCATGGCACTCGCAATATCGTATTTTATCATATTTTGGTCGTGCTAATTACGACTATTTAGGAAAATATCTTCTTTCAGCCGTGTTCCGTCATGATGGTTACTCGTCTTTATTAGGAGATAATCGTTGGGGTTTCTTCCCAGGTATGTCTGCAGGATGGATTTTTGGATATGAAGATTTTGTAAAAGAGAATCTCCCTGCACTTTCTTTTGGTAAATTACGTACTAGTTTTGGTGTTAATGGTAATGCCAGTGGTATAGGAGCTTATACTCTTCAGGGATCATATAACCCACAGACTTATAACGGTCGCACAGGGTTCTTGATTGGTACTCTTCCTAATCCGTCGCTCAGATGGGAAAAGACTCGCACGTTCGAGGTAGGTGTTGATGTTAGTTTTTTCGAAAACAGACTAAATGCAAACATGACTTACTATAACCGTTTAACAATGGATAAATATGCATCGTTTGCACTACCTTCTACAACTGGATTCTCTTCTATCACAAATAACAACGGTGAATTCCGAAATAAAGGTTTTGAGTTTGAACTATCTGGAAGAGTTATCAGAACTGAAGACTTTAGTTGGAATATGAGTGGTAATGTCACATATAACAAAAATATTATCGTATCTCTACCAGATAACGGATTAGAAAGAAATCGACAAGGCGGTTCTCAAATTTATACTGGCAATGGAGATGAAACAATCTTTGTAGGTGGTTATCAAGAAGGTCAGGAACCAGGACTACTTGTAGGTTACAAGTTTGATGGAATATATAAGAGTGTGGATGAGATTCCGGGTAATCTTGTTGTCCAAACTGGAAATGACCAGGGAAAATATCAGTATGGCCCTGATGCTTATAACGCACTAACCGATGCTCAAAAAGCAAATGCCATACTTATAGAACCGGGTGATGCCAAATGGAGAGATATTAATGAAGATGGAGTGATTGACAATTTTGATCGTGTTGAAATTGGTAATACAACGCCTCGCTGGACAGGTGGATTTAATACTAATTTAAAATACAAGAATTTCTCAATATATGGCAGATTCGACTTTGGATTAGGATTCTGGACCTATGATAACGCAAGACCATGGTTCCTTGGAAATATGCAAGGTACTTATAATACAACTACAGATGTATTTAACACCTGGACACCGGATAATCCAAATGCTAAATTTCCACGCTATGTATGGGCCGATCAACTTGGTACAGGTAACTTAAATCGCTCATCTACTCTATTTGCTCATAGGGGAGACTATTTGGCTTTCCGTGAAATTTCTCTTTCGTATTCACTGCCACAAACGATAGCAGATAAATTATATATGCAGTCAATGAATGTTTCTGTAACTGGTCAGAATCTTGGCTACTTAACAGCTGCACCTGTTGCTAATCCGGAAAGAGCTTACGGAGCCGGAGTTGCAAGTGGTACTGGATATGGTTTACCAAGAACTTTATTATTTGGTATTAACGTCACATTTTAATAAACAAAAGAAGAATTCAATATTATGAAGATTTCAAAAATAACAATATTTTCGAGTTTGCTGATGTTGCTTTTTGCAGCAACTAACACATCATGCAGCGACTCACTGGATCTTGGTCCAATAGACTATTACGGAAGTGAATCATATTGGAAAACAGAGGCACATGCCGAAGGATATATAGATGGTATTCACAAACATTTAAGAGATGCAGCTTGGCAACACACTATCGTATTTGGTGAGTTACGTGGAGGACACTACATCACCGGCACTAGTGGTGATGGATCATCTGTATCTGGAGGATCTATTGCAGGTCAGAACTTTGACGCTAATAACACAGGAGTTTCAAAGTTTGGAGATTTATATGGTAGAATTACCAATCTTAATCTTTTTATAACAAGAGTCACAGATGCTGATTACATGGGAGAAGAAAAGAAAAATTATTTTCTAGGTATGGTTCATGGGTTAAGAGCTTTCTATTATTTCGACCTATATCGTATCTATGGAGGTGTTCCTCTAAGACTGGGTGTTGAAGTTATTGATGGTGAGCTAGATCCCACACAACTATATATGCCTCGTGCAACTCCGGCAGAAGTGATGGCTCAAATTAAAGATGATTTGCAAAAATCTTTAAACTATTTTGGCAACGTAAACAACTTCAATCCATACGGTATGGGTAGTAAAGTTTATTGGAACAAAGCCGCAACAGAATCTCTTATAGGTGAAGTTTATTTATGGAATTCAAAAGTAAGCACTGGCAACAATACGGCAAATGAAGCAGACCTGTCGGTTGCTAAACAGCACTTATTAAACGTTGTAAACAACTATGGTCTAAGCTTGCAGGATAACTTTACAGATGTTTTTGATGCTAGAAATAAAGCAAATAGTGAAATAATATTTGCAATCCGTTTTGCTGAAGGTGAAGCAACAAACGGTTTTGGACAATATGTTTATAATATCGGCACAGGACAAACAACAAATAGCTCTTATTTGGAAGATGGTTCTCTGTTTGTAGACCCCCTACAGGTAGCTGGTTCAGGTTCGATGCAGAGATATGAATACAAAGAAGAACTCTTCCGTTTATTTGATATAGAAGACAACAGACGTGATGGGACATTCCTTGCGGCATATACAAAAGACGATGAAGGCAACCTTGTGTATAGAGGTACTCATGTACGTAAAAACATTGGCCTTATAAATAACAGCAACATTAGAGTATGGATTGGGGATATGGTTTTCTACAGACTATCATGGGTTTATCTAACTTTAGCTGAAATTGCTAATATGGAAGGCGATAACGATAAAGTTGAAGAATATATCAATCTTGTGCGTGAGCGTGCTTATGGTGAAAATTGGGCACCTGAATTTGAATTTGAAGCTGGCGATTTTACAACAAACGAACTTGCTATCCTTGCTGAAAAGGATAAAGAGTTTGTTCAGGAAGGACAACGCTGGTGGGATTTGCGACGTATGACATTGACAAAAGGTGGCAAGCCATTAGTTTTCACACAACAGGCTAGTTTTAATGGAGTGCCTATTCTTAATGAATCTACTGAAGCACACAAAGTATTATGGCCACTCGACAGGGGTCTACTCGACAACGATGACGCTTTAGAACAGACTCCAGATTACGAAAAATAAACTTTTCATTATTAAACACTAATCCAAAGATGGCGATATATTTTTCTATATTATCGCTATCTTTGGATAATTTTAATTGAACTAATAAATCTCTTATGCACCATTCTTATAATAGATTTACTTTACTTTTTTTAGTAATTTCTTTTACATTTTCGCTCTTTGC
>DUUR01000175.1 GCA_012841425.1 Bacteroidales bacterium
ATCTTAGAGATTTCCTTAAAGTACAGGCTGATGCCAACGTTACTTTTTATGATGCATTTACTGCAGCAGGAGATTGGTGGTCAAATGCAGCTAGCCTGCGCCCAGACCGAGTATCACCGCTTATTCCACTATCATATCTTGAGGAAAATGATTTATTATCGGGTGCCGCTATTAATGCTAGTAATTATATAATTGATGGCAAATATTTCTTAGGTGGCACTCAATTAAATCCAACAAATCCAATAGCAGACTCGTATGCAGCAGGAAACAGTAAATTTGTAAGCAGACAGTTTCAGTTTAACACTGTTTTTGATTTCAATTTAAAATCTCTGCTTCAAGGTTTACATTTCCGTGCAAAATATGGTATAGACTATGCACTGACATATAACCAAGGTTACACTAATGAGTATGCAACTTTTGCTCCTACTTGGACAAACTATGCAGGTGTAGATATGATTGGAAGTGTTGAACAATTTGGAACCGACAATAAAACTGGAGATGAGAATATCAGTAACTCTGCTTACAGATATACATATAATTTTTCGGGCCAATTTGATTACACAAAAACTGTAAATGATGATCATAACTTCTTCGGTATGATTGTGGCAAATGCATGGCAAAGACAACTAAGCGGACAGTATCACAGGCTATCAAATGTAAACTTAGGGTTACAGGCCTCGTATAACTTCCAGCATAAATATTATGTTGACTTCAGCTCTGCACTACCATATTCTGCAAAATTACCTGAAGGAAATAGATTAGGTTTCTCACCCACATTAACTCTCGGCTGGAGACCAGTTAAAGAGGACTTCTTTGGTGATACAGCGTTCGACGATTTAATGTTGACAGCCTCGGCTGGTATTATTAGTCAAGATCTTGATATTGCTACCGATGACAATGAAATGGGTTATTACCTATATAAATCTATTCTCCAAAGAGGTGGATGGTACTCTTGGGCTGACCTAGGAGGTGAAGCAGCAACTGAATTTCAACGTGGAGATAACCCTAATATGACATTTATCAAAAGAAAAGAAATAAACGTTGGTCTTAGAGGATCATTGTGGGATCAATTACTTTCATTTGACCTGAATTTCTTTGCTGGCAAAATGGATGGTGATATTGCAAGAGTTAATTCACTTTACCCTATTTATTTTACACAGGTTGGATATCCTACATCCTCTATCATTCCTTACATAAATTACAATATTGATAATAGAAAAGGGTTTGACTTCAGCTTATATCTAAATAAAAAAGTAAGTGAAGTTGATTTAACTTTAGGGGTAACGGGTATGTATTCAAAAACTGAAGCAGGAAAACGCGACGAAAGTTTTGAGTATGATTATCAATCTAGAATAAATCTTCCAGTTAATGGATTGTGGGGTCTTGAATCATTAGGTTTTTTCAATGATCAAGAAGAAATTAATAACTCACCTACACAGCAATTTGGTGATGTTGCTCCTGGAGATCTAAGATATAAAGATCAGAATGGTGATGGTATTATTGATAATAACGATGAAATTTATCTTGGTCGTTGGGATACTCCATTACGTCTTGGTCTTAACTTTACTGCAAAATGGCGCAATTTCACATTCTTTGCATTAGCTGACGGATTCTTTGGAGGACAGGGTTTCAAAAATAGTTCTTACTACTGGGTAAGAGGTGAAAACAAATATTCTGATATTGTTAGAAATCGTTGGACTGAAGAGACAAAAAACACAGCTACATATCCAAGGCTAACAACATCAAATGGAGCAAATAGTTTCCGAAACTCAGATTTCTGGCTCTATAATACTGATAGATTAAACCTTTCACAGGTTCAATTTACTTATGATATTCCAGAAGCGGCGCTTCAAGGCACTTTTGTTAGTGGTTTAAGCGTTTATGTAAGTGGTTACAACCTTCTTACAATATCCAAAGAGCGAAAACATTTTGAAATGAACGTAGGAAGTTCACCACAAACACGTATGTACAACATAGGTGTAAGAGGTACTTTTTAATGATGTTAATCAGAAAAAAAATATTCATTATGAAGATTAAAAATAAAATATCAATTATAGCACTGTTTGCACTGTTTATACTTATTATGAGCGGGTGCGAGGACATGTTTGAACCTGCAGTGGAAAATCATAAAGAGAATGATGATCTATACGGTATGCCTTCTTGGGCAACAGGTTTATTAGGTCATGCTTATATAAGCAATCCGCTAGGTTCTTGGTCATTTAACGATGTGGCAACTGATGACGCCGTATCTAATAATCCGGATAACGGATACAGACTTATGGCTACTGGATCATGGAGAGCTAATAATAACCCCATGGACAGATGGCAGTATCTTCGTGCATCGTGGCAATATCTGAATCAATTCCTATTTATTGCTGATGATGTTA
>DUUR01000176.1 GCA_012841425.1 Bacteroidales bacterium
GCTCCAGATCTTCCATTCTATTTCTATCATATACCTGCTTTAAATGGTGTGTTCCTTCCAATGCTTCCTTTTCTGAAAGCAGCTGATAGACGAATCCCTAATTTGGCTGGAATCAAGTATACTTTCGAAAGTCTATATGAGTATAATCAGTGCATGCTTTACGAGAATGGTAAATTCGACATGCTACATGGCCAAGACGAAACAATCCTTTCGGCATTAGTTATGGGCGGCGCACAAGGTGGCATTAGTGGCACTGGAAGCTATATAGGGAAATCGCTTGTTGGAGTAATAGATGAGTACAACAACGGAAATCTTAATGGTTCTGTTGACCATCAAAACTTTGCACAAGACGTTATTAATGTAATCGCTCGTTACAGAGGTAATATCGTTGCAGGAAAACGCATTATGAAGCTAATTGGAATTGATTTAGGAATAAATCGCACCCCCTTCCAGAATGTAACCGATGAAGAAGAAGCTATTATAAGAAAAGAGCTTGAAGCAATCGGTTTCTTCGAACGATGCAACAAACTCTAATAAATTTTTATAGACTTAACTATTTGATGAGGTCGGTCAGTTTAACAGCCTGGAAAGTCATGTGTGCTACACTACTTTCATAAAGGATACCAACTGTCTCCTCATCAATCATAGTTAAGCATGAATAACCCCATCCATAATCCTCATCAAGCAATACTTGATATTCATTGGGAAATGAATGACCACCGTCAACACTTGCTTTAATAGTTATCATATTTCTTCCTTGCGTAGTATTTGGATTTGAGAACAAAAGAATATCCTTTCCAACTACATTCTCTTCTGCCTTTACAGCAATTAAACTAGCCATACAAACAGGTTCACGTAAAACAGTTCGTGAAGAAGTATGCTCTTTCCATGTCTTACCCAAATCAGTTGTTATGCTCACTGCACGACTACCACCCCTATTGTCTCGCATATTCAACATCAAAACACCTGGCTCAACTTCTGCAACCTGCGCTTCTGTAGTATTTGCCCTAGCAGCATTATGAATTGCCCAAGTCTCACCTCTGTCTTTGCTATACATGATACCAGCATGTGGCATTCTATCAGCATCTATATACTGAATAGCAAATACAAGAGTCCCATCTTCCATAGTTATCCCACTACCTGGCCCCTGTAATAAGAAGTTCCAAGATGGATCTTTTACTTGTTCGGTTATATTTATAGGATCAGACCATGTTTTGCCATCATCGGTACTCTTACTTAAAACCAATTGTGCGGTTGTTTCTTTTCCATTACCGTCCATAGAGTTAGTCCATGCTCTTCCATTACCCATTCCATGAGTCCATGCAGCTATCACCCATATTGTACCAGTTTTTTCATCCACAAGTATTGCGGGATCACCCACTCCATTTTGCGCTTTTGGCATACCTCCATATTCACCAAAACTTAGGGGTAGAATCATCTTCTCCCAAGTTTGCCCTTTATCGGTACTTCTACTAAGGCCAACATCAACATATTCTTGTAAGTCTGCGCTATTGTTGTAGCGCACATCATAAACACCCAGAAGTGTCCCTTTATTTGAAGTTACCAGTCCAGGAATTCTAAAAGAGAAAGAACCATCATCACCCGCATGTCTTACACCTATGCCCATTCTATGTGGTTCTTTTTCAGTTGCAAAAGATAAAGGAGCATCTTTTCCATCTAAACGAGCTTCAGTCATTTCTACATCTATCTTTGATAAAAGTGAAGCATTTGGTTTCATCTGCAGGCTAACCCAGAAGTAGTTTATACCATTAAAGAGCTTGTAGTTAGGAGATAAAACCACCTCTTTATTTGGAGAGCGTTGCTCTACAACTTTTATAGAGTAAGACGGATTAGCCGCAAATGTATTCCCTGGCGAATTACTAGATACATATTGGCCCAGTGGAGCATAATGCGTTTGTCCTAGTCTTTGAGGAGCTTCTGTTCCACTATAAAATAATTTTACAGAAGCTATCTCTTTTAATTCTACATCATCAGCAAATTTTAGAGTAATCTGATTTAACTCTTTAGATTCTTCTGCATTAATACGTACATAAAATAGTACGTTGTCTGTTCTATCAATTAAAATAGGAATCCTAGTCTGTTTTACTTGCACTACATCTGCCGAATGGATGAAAGAGAATGCAAATAAATTCAACAAAAGAAGTAATGAGATTCTTTTTTTCATATCACCTTGATTATTTATTTAATTATTTAATAAAGCCGCCTGTATTAATCAGTAAATATAGTAAAACAAATTAATAACACCAATGCTAAATGCAATATTTCAACAATGTTTATTTATACTTATATATTATAGTGACTCTTTACTAATCTCTATCACAATTTCAGGGTTTACTAATGTTGTAATATCTCCGAATTCACTTTTTTCTCCATCTGCTATTTTTCTTAATATACGACGCATTATCTTTCCCGATCGTGTTTTGGGAAGTCCTGTAACAAATTGAATCTTATCAAGCTTGGCAATTGGACCAATCTGATCAGAAATAAGCTGGTTGATTTCTTTTATTAAATTATTTCGGTCTCTCCACAAACCCACCTCTTTTAATACAACAAAACCATATAATGCGTTTCCTTTAATATCGTGAGGAAAACCAACTACAGCACTCTCTGCAACAGTTTGGTGTTCATTTATTGCATCTTCTATTGGTGCTGTACCAAAATTATGCCCCGAAACAATTATAACATCATCGACCCTACCGGTTATGCGATAGTAGCCCACCTCATCTCTCAGTGCTCCATCACCTGAGAAATATTTTCCCGGAAACTTTGTAAAATACGTGTCTACATAACGTTGATGATCGCCCCATATAGTCCTAGCAATACCAGGCCAGGGATACTCAATACAAAGATTACCTATTTTCTGATTTACCTCTATCTCATTTCTAAGCTCATCCATCAAAACGGGCTTAATGCCAGGAAGAGGAAGTGATGCATATGTTGGTTTTGTTGGCGTCACAAATGGAATGGCCGAAATAACAATCCCGCCAGTTTCTGTTTGCCACCATGTGTCAACAAGTGGGCATCGTTTATTTCCAACATGGTCGTTATACCAATGCCATGCCTCCTCGTTGATTGGCTCTCCAACTGAACCTATTACTTTTAGAGTATCTAACTTGAAATTCTGTACAAACTCAATCCGCTCTTTTGCCAGCGAACGAATTGCAGTGGGTGCTGTGTAAAATTGATTTACTTTATGCTTTTGTATAACTTCCCAAAATCTACTATAAGTTGGATAATTTGGAGTGCCCTCAAACATTAGTGTTGTTGCACCATTCAAAAGTGGACCGTAAAGAGTGTATGAATGCCCAGTTACCCATCCTATATCAGCAGTGCACCAAAACACATCGTCTGTGTTATAGTTAAATACATTTTTAAAAGTGTAAGCGGTAAATACCATATAACCAGCAGTCGTATGCACCATTCCTTTTGGTTTGCCTGTTGACCCCGATGTATATAATATAAAAAGGGGATCCTCTGCGTCCATAATCTCGGCCTTACTTGTTGTTTCAGACTCATCTATGAGTGGTTGAAGCCAAAGGTCACGCCCCGATTGCATATCTATCTCTTCATCAGTTCTTTTTACCACTAACACCCTTTCTACACACGGACTTTTAGTAAGTGCCTCATCTACGATACTTTTTAAATTAATAGTTTTTGTTCCTCTGTATCCTCCATCTGAAGTAATTACCAACTTGCACTCGCTGTCATTAATACGCGTAGATAGTGCAGTGGAAGAAAAACCAGCAAACACAACACTATGTATAGCTCCAATTCTAGCACATGCCAACATACTATATGCAAGCTCAGGAATCATTGGAAGATAAATGCATACCCTATCACCCTTTTTCACTCCCTGATCTCTAAGTACGTTGGCCATAGCAGAGACTTCTTTATAAAGCTCATTGTAGGTTATATATCTGGATGGCTCTTCGGGATTATTTGGTTCAAAAATTATAGCTGTTTTATCTCCTTTGTTAGCCAGATGTCTGTCAATACAATTCTTGGTAATATTCAGTTTAGCATTTTTATACCATTCAAACTCGGCTTTTTGCATATCAAACTCAACAACCTTATCCCATTTTTGGTACCAGGTGAAATTGTTTTCTGCTATCTCTCCCCAAAATTTTTTAGGCTTTCTAATTGATCTGCGATAGATTTTAAAATACTGCTCTAAGGAATTAATTGAATAGTTATTCATTACAAGCTGTTTTTATCTGTTTTTTGCATTAATGCGATGATATTGTTTACTTCTATCATGTCATGGCAAGAAATAGTCTAACTCTCTAGTGAACATACAAAAGAGATAAATAGTTTGATTTTAGTAGTTAATAAAATAGCGGCCAGATTTTATAATCCGCCGCTATTCATAAATGCTCTATAAAGATTGTGTTAGTTAATCGAACATTTTTTTGAACTTATTAAATACCTTTTTTTTAGCTGTGGTTGAAGGAGCAAAATTATCAGACTTCTCCATCTCTTCTATAACTTTACGTTCTTTATTAGAAATATTTTCTGGAAC
>DUUR01000177.1 GCA_012841425.1 Bacteroidales bacterium
GAATATATTGACCTAAGAATTAAGAAGCTTGAGGGAATTAGTAATAATGAGCTGGCGCAACTAATTTTTGATAGATATGAAGTGGTGAGTTACGATGAGGAGCTTCCTACAATGAATGATGTCTTTATTAAAACTGTAACAAAATAAGTAAGATGAATAGTTTAAATTTAGTTATACAGAGAGAATATCTTACAAGGGTAAGAAAGAAATCATTTATAATACTCACAATTCTGATGCCATTTTTAATGGTTGCGTTGTCGATAGTTCCTTTATGGTTGTCGACACTAAATGATGGTAGTGTTAAAAATGTAGCTGTTATTGATAACACAGGGATATATGCACCTTTATTGGAATCGACCGACCTGTATCAGTTTCAGATTATAGGTGATGCTGAAAAACAGGACTCGGAGTCGAGAATAGGGAAAGATCTTTTTGCAATTCTTCAGATTACAGATGATTTAAGTAAAAATACAAATGCAGTTGCCATAACCTCAGAAAAACAGACTCCACTTGATCTTCAAAATTTGATTCAAAGAACATTAAATGATAAGATCACTGAGCAAAGGCTTGATGAGCTTACTGTTTCGGGCACAGTGGATAATGAAGCCATAACCAAAGTAAGAAACATTATTGAAGATGGCACTGCTGTATCACTCAGGACATTAAGAATGAGCGACGATGGTAGCGTTAAAGAGTCTTCAACTGAAATTGCTTCTTTAATTGGAATGATGTTTACCATTCTTATATATATGTTTATTTTGATGTATGGTAATATGGTTATGCAGGCTGTTCTTGAAGAGAAGAAAAGTCGTGTTGTAGAAGTTATGGTCTCTTCAGTGAAGCCAGTAAATCTATTAGTAGGTAAAATAATTGGAATTGGTTTAGTGGGGCTTACGCAGTTGGCAGTGTGGATAGTAATGACAACAGTTTTGATGGGTGGCGTGTCCTTATTTATATCTTCTCCTGATCAAGCAGTTGCAATGTCGTCGGGAATGGGTGATATTAATATTGAAGGAATAATGTCAACCGTTATGAGTATAAATTGGTTTGAGGTGATTTTATACTTTGTGCTCTTTTTTATTGGAGGGTATGTTCTGTATGCCTCTATTTTCGCAATGTTTGCATCAGCAGTCGACAGTGAAGAAGATACTACCCAATTTATGACTCCTGTCACTCTTGTAATCTTTTTTGCCTTCTTTGCGGGGTTTTATAGTGTTAGTAACCCTGATGGACCGCTTGCATTCTGGACATCTCTAATTCCTTTTACATCTCCAATTGTTATGATGGTTAGAATTCCATTTGGTATCCCATTTTGGGAAATACTACTTTCACTTGTTCTGCTGTATGGTACATTTATAGTGATTTCTGTTTTTGCAGCTAAAATATATCGTGTAGGAATATTAATGTACGGTAAAAAACCAAGCTTCAAAGAAATGATGAAATGGGTAACTTATAAATAAATAAAAACTATTTGTTGTATTATTGCATAAAAACAAACAAAAAGACGTAAATTTGCAGGAATAAAAGCATTTGTCTATAGTGGCGCAGCTTTTATTTAATAATCTTGAAACACTTGCCTCGGTTCTATGAGAATCACGCAAGTGTTTTTTGCAACTATATTGATTATGAGATTCGAAAAAATGCATGCTGCAGGAAATGATTATATTTATGTGAATCTATTTGAAGAGAAGGTAGATGATTTTGCTTCACTATCGCGACAACTGAGTAATCGTAACTTCGGAGTGGGTAGTGATGGGCTTGTCTTAATAGGACCTTCAGATATTGGTGATTTCTTTATGCATATGTTTAATGCAGATGGTAGCGAAGGAATGATGTGTGGTAACGCAGCTAGGTGTGTTGGTAAATATGTTTATGAAAGAGGATTGACCAATAAAACTGAAATAGAATTGGAAACCAGATCTGGCTTAAAGCATTTATCATTAAAAGTAAATAAGCATAACAATAAGGTAGGGCTGGTTAAAGTAAATATGGGTAGAGCAGTTTTATATTCTGACTCAAAGGATGATAACGAGTTCTTTCAATTATCATTAAACAGAATGATTGATTATCCGGTTCAACTTGAAGAGCATAAATATCGGATTACATTTGTATCAATGGGAAATCCGCATGCTGTAATATTTATGAATGATATTAGCAACATGGATATTAAAAACATAGGTTGCAAAATAGAACATTTAGAACATTTTCCTGAACGCACTAATGTGGAGTTTGTAGAGGTAGTTAGTTCTAAGCAGTTGAATGTGAGGGTCTGGGAGCGTGGTAGTGGCGAAACATTGGCTTGTGGAAGTGGAGCATGCGCAGCAGTTGTTGCAGGTGCAGTAACAGGAAGGTGCAAGCCTAAAGCTTCTGTTAAACTGAAAGGTGGAACACTTGAAGTTGATTGGGATAAAAATGCCGACAGAGTTTATTTAACTGGTGATGCACAGTTTGTTTTTAAAGGAGAATTATAAAATTGTAGTATTAGATATATGTTTAAAATTAATGAGAACTTTCTTCACCTCAGTCGTAATTATCTTTTCAGTACTATATCAAAGAAAATAGACGAGTTTACTCAATTAAATCCCAATGCCGATATCATTAGATTAGGCATAGGTGACGTTACTCAGCCACTTTCATCATCTATTATTGATGTAATGCATAGATCGGTAAATGAGATGAGTAGAAAAGAAACTTTTAGGGGTTACGGCCCAGAGCAGGGGTATAACTTTCTTCGTGAAAAAATTGCTGAGACCGATTTTCAGCAAAGAGGTATTCAAATAGATGCAGATGAGATTTTTATTAGCGATGGTTCTAAAAGTGATACTGGAAATATAGGTGATATATTAGGTGATAGCAACAGAATTGCAATAACAAATCCGGTTTATCCAGTATATCTTGATTCAACAATAATGCGTTTAGGTAAGTCCGATAAGATAATTTTACTAGAATGTAATGAAGAGAATGGATTTCTTCCAGATTTACCTATAAAGTCTGTTGATGTAGTTTTTCTCTGCTATCCTAATAATCCTACTGGCACAGTTATGAGTAGAGAAAAGCTAAAGAAATGGGTAGAGTGGGCAATAAACAACAATAGTCTTATTCTTTTTGATGCTGCTTATGAAGCATATATAATGGATAGTGATGTTCCAAAAAGCATATTTGAAATAGAAAATGCAGAAAAATGTGCCATTGAGTTTCGTTCTTTTTCTAAAAATGCAGGATTTACAGGGCTAAGATGTAGCTATACAGTGGTTCCTAAAACATTAGAAGCAATATCTTCGAACGGAGAGAAGCTGAGTCTGAATATGTTGTGGGGAAGGAGACAGGCTACAAAATTTAATGGCACTCCATACATTGTTCAACGCGCTGCCGAAGCGGTATATTCTGAGGAGGGACAGAAAGAAGTTGGAGGTTTAGTTTCGTATTATATGAAAAATGCTGCGTTAATCAGAAATAGTTTAATGAAAAAAGGATGGATTGTATTTGGAGGGGAGAATGCTCCCTA
This sequence comes from Bacteroidales bacterium, assembly GCA_012841425.1. Taxonomy (GTDB): domain Bacteria; phylum Bacteroidota; class Bacteroidia; order Bacteroidales; family Dysgonomonadaceae; genus Proteiniphilum. The sequence goes on from DUUR01000177.1 coordinate 3,506, forward strand.
TGTATGGCTTAAATGTCCAGAAGGAAACGATTCTTGGTCGTTTTTTGATCAATTACTTGAAAAATGTCATATTGTTGGTACACCTGGAGTAGGTTTTGGATCTAATGGAGAAGGTTTTTTCAGACTTACGGCATTTAACAGTTACGAGAAGACAGTTGAGGCAATAGAAAGGATAAATACCCATTTATAGTTACTTTTTACAGCTAAAACGGGTGTTTGTAATATGTTTAAGGTATGGAATTGTATGTTGCTAACAGCTATCTTTGATACTATAAATTAAACTGTCAAATAACAAACGTCGAGACCGGTAAAACAAACTACCGGCCTTTGTGTTTTTATAAGTTTGCAGATCATAAAAGTAGAAAAATTGAGAGCTCTTGTTCTAACTATAATATTACTTTTTCTAGCTTTTGTATCTTTGTTTGTGGGTGCTGCAGATATAACATTTGCAGACATCATAAATTGGGATATTGAAAAAATAGAGTTGATTTCAATAAGCCGTATTCCACGTACCGCTGCTTTGGTTTTAGCTGGTGTTGGAATGAGTGTGTCTGGTGTTATTATGCAACAGATGACGCAAAATAAATTTGTATCGCCAACTACTGCAGGTACACTTGATGCAGCTAAGATGGGACTCCTTATTTTTATTATTTTCACCCCAACGGCTGGAACAACGGTTAAGATGATTTCAGCTTTTGTTTTTACATTTCTCGCAAGTATTTTATTTCTAACTATTGTAAGGAAAATAAAACACAGGAATGTAATTTTTGTACCACTTGTGGGACTTATGTTTGGTGGAATAATAGGTTCAGTCTCCACTTTCTTTGCTGTGCAACTAAATATCGTTCAAGATACAAATGCATGGATGATGGGTGATTTTTCAAGTATCCTTCAGGGACGCTATGAATTGATATATCTTACCCTGCCAGCAATATTTATTACATATTTATATGCTAATAAATTTACAGTAATAGGTATGGGCGAAGACTTCTCAAAGAATCTGGGTCTCAACTATAATGCTATTATTAATATTGGTCTCTTCTGCGTTTCATTAACTGTTAGCTCTGTTGTGATAACTGCAGGGTCAATACCGTTTCTTGGACTTATTGTCCCCAACGTGGTAAGCATGATTTTTGGTGATAATCTAAAAAAGACTTTACCTCTTGTAGCACTTTCAGGGGCTATATTTCTTCTAATTTGCGATATTGCTGGTCGAGTAGTTATTTATCCATATGAAATTCCTATTGGTGTGACCGTAAGTATTATAGGTTCAATAATATTTCTTTTATTACTGCTATGGAAAAAACGGTAAGTATAAAAAAGAACCTAGTTATTGCGGTGTTACTCATGCTGAGTATGGCTGCACTTTTTCTGTTTTATAGATTAGGCAATAACTGGGAGTTTGCACTACAGTTGCGTTCTGTAAAAGTAATAGCGATATTAATAGTTGCTGCTAGTGTTGCATATTCATCGGTTGCATTTCAAACATTGACAAACAACAGAATCTTAACCCCCTCTATAATGGGATTTGAGTCTCTATACCTTCTTATACAAACTCTTATTGTTTATATGTATGGAGATGAAACTTATAAAGTATTGAGCAGTATGGATAACTTCCTTGTCTCTGTAATAGGGATGATTGGATTTGGATTACTACTTTACTTTATGATATACAAGAAGGGTAAGGATAATATATACCTGCTTCTTTTGGTCGGGATCATATTAGGAACCCTATTTTCGAGTCTCAGTTCTTTTATGCAGCTATTGATAGATCCTAACGATTTCTTTATTGTACAAGGCAAGATGTTTGCAACATTCAATAAGATAAATACTGATTTATTATGGCCCTCATCAATAATACTTATCCTAATACTCTTTTTTGGGTTCAGGATGACAAAATACCTAGATGTGATGGCACTAGGTAGAGAGCAGGCCATAAACCTGGGATTGAACTACAATGGCTTGGTGAAGCTGTTTCTAGTTATAATTGCAATACTTGTATCTATATCAACAGCATTAGTGGGTCCAATCACCTTCTTGGGACTATTGGTAACAAATCTCACCTATGAGTTGTTTAAGACTCATAAGCACAGTGTAATTATTGCTGCATGTTGCATTGTTTCTGCAGTAGCATTACTAGCAGGGCAATTCATTATGGAGCGCATATTGAATCTCTCTACACCACTTAGTGCAATTATTAATATGGTAGGAGGTTTGTATTTTATTTATTTACTACTTAAGGTTAGAAAGTTATGATTGAAGTTAAAGATATTACAAAACAATATGGTGACAATGTGGTACTCGATAATGTGGGTATGCAGTTTCATAAAGGAAAAGTAACTTCTCTTATTGGCAGTAACGGTGCCGGAAAGAGTACGCTCTTATCTATTATCAGCAGGCTTTTGTCACAAGATGGTGGAATTGTAATGGTTGATGAAAAAAATGTAACTGAGTATAAGAATAAAATGCTGGCTCAAAGACTTTCAATTCTTAAACAGTCTAATCACATTAGGTTAAAGCTCACTGTTAGGGAGCTGGTGTCATTTGGACGTTTCCCTTATTCTCAAGATAAGCTAACGGAGAGCGATTATAACATGGTTGACAGAGCTATTCAGTTTATGGATTTAAAGGATATAGAAAATTCATATATCGATGAGTTAAGCGGTGGCCAGAAACAAAGGGCATATATGGCTATGGTTGTGGCTCAAGACACTGAGTATGTTTTGCTTGATGAGCCTTTAAATAATCTAGATATGAAGCATTCTGTTCAGACAATGAAAACTTTGCGCCGACTTGCCGATGAGTGGGGAAAGACAATAATTATTGTTTTACATGATATCAATTTTGCTTCTCATTATTCAGACTATATTGTGGCACTTAAAGATGGTAAAATAGTATATCACGATGAGACTGAGAATATCATAAATGAAAATGTACTAAAAGATGTATTTGGACTCAAAATCACAATTTGCGAGATTGATAAAAAAAGAATTTGTAATTATTTTAATTAAATCGATTGTTCGTAGTTCTGTTTTTGGACAATGTTTTATAAATAAACCAAATCAAAATCAATATAATTTCAATAACTTAATTCAATTATTCAATGAATAAACTATTTATAATTTTATCAATAAGCATATCTTTGCTACTAGCAGGATGTGGCATGAATCAACAAAAAAAAGAAGGTTCGCCTAATGGCGAAACAGTAACTTTAACTCATAGTCTTGGAACTATAGATGTGTTGAAAAATCCACAAAGGGTTGTTGTGCTCGACTATTCAGCCTTAGAGAATCTCGATTTTCTTGGAATAAAGCCAGTTGCAATTCCTAAA
>DUUR01000178.1 GCA_012841425.1 Bacteroidales bacterium
CTAAAATAAGCAGGAACGGTAATTACGGCCTCTTTAACCTCTTGTCCCAGGTGATCCTCGGCAGTTTTTTTCATTTTCTGCAATACAATCGCTGAAATTTCTTGAGGCGTAAATAAAGTACCATTAATATCAACACGTGGAGTGTTGTTATCACCTTTGGCAACCTTATAAGGTACCCTCCCAATTTCCTTTTGAACTTGCTCATATGTTTCACCCATAAATGTTTTTATGGAAGATATTGTATTGGTTGGGTTAGTAATTGCCTGACGTTTTGCAGGATCTCCCACTTTACGCTCTCCATTATCCATAAAAGCAACTACTGAAGGAGTTGTACGCTTCCCTTCATTATTAGGAATAACAACTGGTTCACTTCCTTCCATTACGGAAACACATGAATTTGTTGTTCCTAAGTCTATTCCGATTATTTTTCCCATAGTTTGTTATATTTTAATTTTTGTATGTTCAAATTTATGTTCGCTTTTCTTTACACACAATTGTTTTCAAATGTTGTGCCAAAAATCATTAAATGTAATATTCTGCCATTATGACGTAGTTGAAAGGTAAAAGAATTAAGATTTTTTTTGCGAAATTCAAATTTTCGGTGAGTTTTGTATATCTTTGAAGAACTGATTTCTGGGAAGTTTTATAAAATTCAAACATTATGTACACAGAACAAGATATTAATTTATTAAACCTAAAAGGTATTTCCAAAGAACAAATTGAATCACAGTTGGAAAATTTTAAAAAAGGGTTTCCTTTCTTAGAAATTGTTTCTGCTGCCCGTGTTGGTAGTGGAATTTTAAAAGTTGATAATAATGAAGAAAAGAATTATCTGAAAAAATGGGACGAGTTTTTACAAAGCAATAAAACTGTCACCAAATTTGTTCCTGCGTCGGGTGCAGCAAGTAGAATGTTTAAGGATCTTTTTTCATTTTATTACTCAGATGAAAAGGTACCTACAACTAACTTTGTGAAAACGTTTTTTCAGCGTATTCATGAGTTTTCATTCTTTTCGGCTTTAGATAATATATGCACCGAGCTGTATGATCAAACTATAGATCAGCTATGTACTCAAGATAGATACAAAGACGTTCTAAAGGCTTTACTTTCAGATGAAGGAAAAAACTATGCTAATAAGCCCAAAGGATTGTTGCTCTTTCATAGATATCCCGAAGGTAACCGTACACCTGCTGGCGAGCATTTAACAGAAGGAGTGTTTTATGCCAAAAATGCAGATAATATTGTAAACATACATTTCACAGTTTCTGAAGAGCATTTGGAGATGTTTGAACTTCTTATTGCTGCAAGGAGATTGAATTATGAATTAAAGCTCAACACGAAGTTTAATGTTTCATTTAGTATACAGAAGTCTTCAACCGATACAATAGCTGTCGACATTAATAATGAGCCATTTCGTGAAGAAGATGGCACCCTTTTATTCCGTCCAGGAGGTCATGGCGCACTCATAGAGAATCTTAACGATATCAATTCTGATGTTATTTTCATAAAGAATATAGATAATGTTGTTCCCGATAGATTAAAGGAAAGTGAAGCTCATTACAAGAAACTACTTGCAGGGGTATTAGTAACAATGCAAGAAAGAGCACATGATTATTTGGAAATACTCGATTCAGGTGATTTTAATAGTGAAGATCTAAACGAAATGCTTTCATTCACAAAGAATGAATTGAATATACAAAGCTCAACAGAGTTCGCTTCTGATGATGATCTAAAGAAATATTTAAAACAGAAACTCGATAGGCCATTTCGTGTGTGCGGTATGGTAAAGAATGAAGGTGAGCCAGGTGGCGGACCTTTTATTGTGAAAAACAGTGATGGAACTGCATCACCTCAGATACTAGAAAGCTCACAGATTAATAAAGACGACAAGAACTCTATGGATTTATTCAACAACGGTTCTCATTTTAATCCCGTAGATGTTGTGTGTGGAGTGAAATGCTATCAAAATAATAAATTCAACTTAACAAAATATGTAGATTCAACCACTGGCTTTATTTCAAATAAGTCTAAAGATGGTAAGGAGTTAAAAGCCTTGGAGCTGCCAGGTTTATGGAATGGAGCAATGAGCAATTGGAATACCATTTTTGTAGAAGTTCCAGTCTCTACATTTAACCCTGTTAAAACTGTAAACGATTTGCTTCGACCAGAACATCAATGAGGCTTTTCCAAATAATCTGTTTTATGTTTAGCCTGATAATGATGCTATCATGCAATCAGGCTAAATTATCTGATGCCAGAGATCAGTACGTGAGAGGCGATTATTACTCTGCAAGTCAAATATATAGAAAGCTATATACAGAGAGTAGAGACAAGGATAATGCTATTAGAGGAGTCATAGCTTTTGAGATGGCAGAAGTTTACAGAAAATTAAATCGTTCTCCACTTGCACTAAACGCATACAAAAACGCAATACGATATGAGTACCCCGATAGTACAGTCTACTTAAGGTATGCTCAAATGCTTCATAAAGAGGGTGAGTATGATCAAGCAATAGAATTTTACAGTAAATTTTTAAGCCTAAGTCCAGATAATCGACTAGCACAAAACGGAATGGAAGGCGCTTCTTTGTCATTATTATGGCAGGATGAAAATAGAAAAGAGATTGAAATAACATATTCAGAACTTTTCAATTCTAATAGAGGAGAATTTAGTCCCATCTTAGCTCACGACGATAAAGCACTTTATTTTAATTCTTCAAGAAACGATGCGGTGGGAGATACTAACAGTCCCATTACAGGAGTTAAATATAACGATATATATATAGCCGATAAGAATGCTATTGGCGAATGGCAAAAACCTAAACGGTTATCTTCAGAAATAAATACAGAATTTGATGAGGGCACACCATCTATTACCAAAAACGGTAAACTCATGTTCTACACACATAGCTCTCCTGGTCCTAGCAAACCATCTGTTAGTAAGATCTATGTCTCAAGACGGATTAATGGCACTTGGAGCATTGGAAGCGAATTAGAACTAGCGCAGAATGACTCCATATCACTATTTGCACACCCATCAATCTCTTCTACCGGAGAGTACCTTTACTTTGTATCAGATATGCTTGGAGGATATGGCGGAAAGGATATATGGAGGGCAAAGCTTACAAATGACATTGAACCAATGTTCATCGAAAATCTTGGGCCAGTAATAAATACACCCGCAGATGAAATGTTTCCTTATTTAAGAAACGATACAACTCTCTATTTTTCTTCCGATGGACATCCAGGAATGGGAGGTCTCGATATTTTTGTTGCAAGAAAACAGAATAACTCAGATCAGTGGAATGTTCAGAATATTAAACCTCCCATAAATTCATCGTACGACGATTTTGGGATAACATTTAAAAAGAACGCAGACGAGGGATTCTTTAGTTCAAATAGAAATGATACCAGAGGTTATGATCACATATATTATTTTAAGATTCCAGATAATAGCATTGTTGTTGAGGGTATTGTTGTTGATCATGAAGATGAGTATTTATATGGAGCTACCGTTTTGGTTGCGGGAAGTGATGGTTTGCAGCAATCCTTAAAAACTAACAAAAAAGGCGAATATAGTTTTGTGGCAAATGCTGGAAGCAACTATCTATTAATGGCTATAACAGAGGGGTTTCTCAATCAAGAGCAATCACTTAAAATAGGTCATAATGTTTCTGATACATTATATTATGTAGATTTTGAGATGATTCCATATAATAAACCAATAGTTTTAGAAAATATATTCTACGATTTCGATAGCGCATTGCTTAAGGATGAGTCGAAGGATGAGCTAGATGGTTTAATTGATATATTAAACGAGCATCCCAGTGTTGTAATTGAGCTGAAAGCACATACCGACAGATGGGGAAGTGAAGATTACAACTATTCTCTCTCACTCAATCGTGCACAATCTGTAAAAGATTATTTGACTAATCATGGTATTAATAAAGAAAGAATAATTGCAATAGCTGTTGGCAAGAATGAATCAAAAAGAATTACTTCGTCAATTGCATCTAAATATAATTTTTTAAACGAAGGTGACGTGCTCACCGAAGAGAGAATTAAGATGTTTTCTATAGAGCATCAAGAGATAGCCGATCAATTAAATCGTCGTACTGAGTTTAAAGTAATTGATTTTTAAGAATTCATAAATAGAAATCATAATCTCCAAAATAATATGTAATTTTGTTCGGCGCACAACAAAAAAATAGCTTGTTTGTATAAGAGAGATATATGCTAAAATCATTATATATAGAGAATTATGCTTTAATTGATTCGCTTAATATTAAGTTTGAAGCCGGATTAAATGTCATTACTGGCGAAACAGGTGCAGGAAAATCAATTATACTTGGTGCTCTTTCACTTATACTTGGCCAGCGAGCCGACAGCAGACATATTAAGCATAATGAAAAAAGATCTGTGATAGAGGGTGTTTTTCATATTTCCGACTATAACTTAAAACCTTTTTTTGATGAACGCGATTGGCTATTTGATGATAAAGAATGCATTTTGCGTCGCGAAATATGGACCAGTGGCAAATCTAGGGCATTTGTTAACGACTCTCCTGTACTATTGAATGATCTGAAGGAGTTGGCCGATAAATTAATAGATATTCACTCACAGCATCAGAATCTTGCATTGAGTGATAACCTCTTTCAGCTAAAGATAGTTGATGCTTTGGCCAATACAGTCAAAGAACTCGAAGAGTACGAAAAGGCTTACTCTAAGTATATAGTATCAAAAAAAGCATTAATGGATCTACAATCTGAATCACAGAAAAGTAGAGAAGAAGAGGATTTCCTAAGATTTCAATACGATATTTTAAAAGAAGCGAATCTTAAAGTTGGAGAACAAGAGCAGCTCGAAATAGAACTAGAAGCCCTTACTCATTCAGAAGAGATAAAATCTGCTCTGTTTTATACAACTAGTCTCCTTTTGGAAGGAGATAACAGTATTGAGTCACAACTTAGAGCTGTTGGAGATAAGCTACAAGGCATAGAAAGGGTATATCCAAAAGTTTCTGAACTAACAGAGAGGGTAAAGTCTGCTTATATCGATATGAAGGATGTTAGGGAAGAGGCTTCAAGGCTTTTCGAGACTATTGAATTTGATCAGGAACGTCAGGATTTTATAGAAAATAGATTAAGCACAATCTATGAACTTCTGAAGAAACACACTGTTACTACTGTTGATGATCTTATAATTTTGGAGAACCAGATTGCACTTCAATTGGCAAATATAGAGTCATATGATCAACAGTTATCAGCTTTAGAAAAAGAGACTTTAGCAAATAAAGAGTTGATGCTAGAGAAAGGAAAAGTGTTGAGTGAAAAGCGCAAATCATCGTCAGTCAGCATTGAAAAGCAACTAATCGAAAAGCTATCCTTTTTAAAAATGGCAAATACTCGTTTTGTTTGTGATTATAAAGAAAAGAAAATTCCAGACAATACTGGTATCGACAATCTTCAATTTTTATTCTCTGCTAATAAAAACAGCAGTTTACAACCTGTCTCTGATATCGCATCTGGTGGTGAGATATCTAGATTGATGTTGTGCCTAAAAGCTATGATTACCGGAGCGGTAGCACTGCCAGCAATAATCTTTGATGAGATTGATACCGGAACTTCTGGTGATGTTGCCGATATGGTAGGAGCTATTATGAAAGAGATGAGTAGTGATATGCAAGTTATTGTTATAACCCATCTTCCGCAAATTGCATCTAAAGGCGATGTGCACTTTAAAGTGTACAAAGAAGAAACCGATTTGGAGATGACTACTAATATAAAGGTGCTAACTTCATCAGAAAAGATAGAAGAGATTGCAGGAATGCTAAGCGGAGCTAAAATTACCAAAGAGGCATTGCAAAATGCAAGAGTAATGCTTGGTGTGCAATGATATATATAAGAATAACAAATTGTGGAATATAATTATAACTTAAATGAGAAATAAAGAGATGATTTTTGGCATCCGTGCCGTAATAGAGGCAATTGATGCAGGAAAAGATATTGATAAAGTATTGATTAGGAGAGAACTTTCGGGCGATTTAATAATTGAGCTTCAACAACTGTTACGCGATTATGAAATACCCATGCAAAAAGTTCCTGTTGAGCGTATCGATAGAATAACTCGTAAAAATCATCAAGGTGTTATTGCATTCACTTCTGCTGTAACTTATCATAAGCTCGAAAATATTATTCCACAATTATATGAAGAAGGGAAAAACCCATTTATTCTAGTGTTAGATGGACTAACCGATGTTAGAAACTTTGGTGCTATTGCACGTACATGCGAGGTTGCTGGGGTTGATGCAATAGTTATACCATCACGTGGAAGTGTTACGGTTAACAGTGACGCAGTTAAAACTTCTGCAGGTGCCCTGCATACTATACCTGTGTGTAGAGAAAAAAGTTTAAAAGAAGCAGTAGTTCTCCTTAAAAACAGTGGGATTAAAGTAATTGCTGCTACAGAAAAAGCTGCTACTGTATACACTAGCTCAGATATGAGCATACCTATTGCAGTTGTTATGGGCTCTGAAGACGAAGGTATCTCAAATGAGATTATTAGAATAAGTGATGAGTTGATAAAGCTACCTCAATTTGGAAAAATTCAATCACTGAACGTATCAGTTGCAGCAGGTGTTATAATCTATGAGGGTTTAAGGCAGAGGCAAGAGTCTGCCCTTTGATATACAATAATTATAATTAAAATGATATGAAAAAACTAATATCTACAAACAGTGCACCAGCAGCTATCGGACCATATAGCCAAGCAATAGAAGTTAACGGAGTAATTTACTTGTCTGGCATGCTTCCAATCGACTGTGTTACGGGAGATTTTGTTTCTGGAGGAATAATGGAACAAACAACCCAGATATTTGTAAATATTAAAGCAGTTCTCTCTGCTGCAGGTGTTAATATTAACAATGTAGTAAAAACTACAGTGTTTTTAAGTGATATTTCTCTTTTTGATGGAATGAATCAAGTCTATTCAAAACAATTTACAGAACCATTTCCAGCCAGATCTACAGTAGCTGTTAAAGGTCTTCCAAAAAATGCACTTGTCGAAATTGAAGTAATTGCTGTAAAATGAAGACTCTAGGTAACATTATCTGGATAGTATTTGGTGGATTTATTATAGCTATTGAATACGTAATAGGCAGTATCGCACTGATGGTTACAATAATAGGGATACCCTTTGGTATTCAGTCGCTCAAGATTGCCGAGTTGGCCCTATGGCCATTTGGTAAAAAAATAAAGCATAAACAACCAGCATCTGGTTGCTTGTCAGTTATAATGAATATTATATGGTTCTTTGTAGGAGGGCTTCCCATTATTCTAACGCATCTACTATTTGGCCTACTTTTTTATATAACAATAATCGGAATCCCATTTGGGCATCAACATTTTAAGTTGATGAGATTAGCCATCAGTCCGTTTGGCAAAGAAGTAGTATACAGATAGAATATTAACTAATCAATTACTGATGGTAATGTGTCTTCCTCTTCAGGTGGGTCTTTCGTTACAACAAAGGCGCTAATTTCCCATAGAGCATAAATGGGTAGTGTTACAACAAAAAGCGAAAATGGGTCACCTGATGGTGTTATAAGTGCTGCGGCTACTAAAGAGCCTACTATTGCGTGTCTACGGTATTTCTTAAAGAATGATCTATATATCAACCCAAGGCTCGATAGCAACCAAAATACCAGAGGTAGCTCAAATACCAATCCCATTATGAGTATTAAAGTATAGAAGTTGTTCATATATGAGTCTAAAGAAATCATATTGTCTATCGACTCGCTCAGTTCAAAAGTGATTAAGAAGCGGAAAATTAGTGGAAATACAATAAAATATCCAACTAAACATCCAATTATGAACATGAAGCCACCAAATCCAAATGCCTTTTTAACTCCTCTTGCTTCGTTGTCATAAAGCGCAGGACTTACAAATTTCCAAATTTCAAATAGTGTAAATGGGATAGTGCAAAGCACTCCAAATGCAAATGATGTAGAGATGTATGTCATGAACTGTGTAGTCATGTTTATATTCAACAGCTCCACTCTAAACGAGTCAGCAGAGAAGTCGGGTAAAAAAGGAATATATTTACCAGCTCTCTCAAAAAATTTATAGGTTACAAAATCAGAATTTCGTGGTGCAAGTATAACAGAATCAAATATATGTGGTATAATAATAAATCCCACTATAGAGAAAACTACTACCGCAATAAGAATACGAATTATAGTCCACCTGAATTCCTCCAAATGGTCCCAAAAGGACATCTCTTTTTCTGCCATAGATATACTTTAGACTATATTTTTAGGCTGTTTTATAGTTACTTTTCTCCTGTTGAAGAGGTTTTGTGATCTGTTGTATCTGCTTTAATATCTTCCTCTATATCATTAAGTCCCTTCTTGAAAGAATTAATTCCTTTACCTAAACCTTTCATGAACTCAGGGATTTTCTTGCCACCAAAAAGAATTAAGATAACGATAACTATAATAGGTATTTCCCAACCGTTTAAATTTATAAGTAATGGATTCATTTTGTGTTATTTGTTTTTATTTATAATCGATTATTAATTTCTGGATTACACCAGATGTTACAAATGTATGTGATATTTGTGAAATATACCACTGATTTAATATAAAGTTTAAAAAAACGCTATTCGTTAAACAAAATATTCAAGTCCATATAAACCGGAAGGTGATCGCTGAATCCCCCATTGTAACGTGGACCAATATTAGTCCTAAATGGTTTTGTTCCGTAGTATTTTTTGTCATTCTCTAGTAAGAAGCTCTCACTGTATATATAAGCTTTGCAGTCTTTTACATAAGTTGAATTATCAATGTTCAATAGTCTACCGTTAACTATAAACTGATCAATTACACTCCAAACTCCTTGGTATTTATATGTGCCATATTCAGATTCTTTCTTGTTTAGAAACGAGAGGTTATACAGTTTATTGCTGGTGATCTCTTTGTTTATTTGATTTGCTTTAAGAACGTACAACAGACTTTTATCTTCTGGTTCATCATTAAAATCTCCCATAATAACTAAATTAGGTTTAGTCCGAATAGAAAGTATGCTATCAGTCCTATTTTTTAAAACTTGTGCCGACTCAATTCTTGCTTGTTCAGTTTCGAGTTTACCAGAAGTTCTAGAAGGAAAATGATTCACGAAAACGTCCAAAGTGTCATTGTTTGCGAGAGTACCTACGGCATGTAATATATTTCTTGTTGGTCTAATTCTCTCATCTCTAAACTTGATTTCATACTCAGTGTGCTCTATGAGTTTAAACTGATGTTGTTGATATAGAAGCGCAACATCAATACCTCTCTCATCAGGTGAATTAGTGATTATAAAGTCATATCCCTGCACACTCAAAGCCGAGCATTTAGTAAGGTCATACAAAACAGAATCATTTTCTATCTCACACAACCCCACTAATGCTGGTGAATACATACCCCCAACAGCTGTTATTACTTTAGTGATACTTTTCAACTTCTCCCTATACTTCCATTCGTTCCATCGCATAAAGCCGTCAGGAAGGAAGTCGTTATCATCTTTTAGAGGATCGTCATGAACATCAAAAAGATTTTCTACATTATAAAACAGTACTCTAAAATTGTTTTGAGATGCAACCTCCGTGAGAGAGATACAGAGTAAAAAAAATATTATATGAAGTCTTAGATCAAACAATTTAACAGCTTTTCTACTCCTCTTCTGGCAGATTCTCTAAAATCTTTACTAGATAATCCCAGAATTTACCTACTGATGATATTTTCATTTTTTCATCAGGAGAATGCACATCTGTCATATCAGGTCCAATTGAAATCATATCAAGATTAGGATATTTCTCTAGAAACAGTCCACATTCAAGTCCAGCATGAATTGCTTTTACTTTAGGGTCTTTGTTATAAAGTTTCTTGTATTCATCTTGTGCAACTTTCAATAATTCCGAATCGGGATTTGGTTGCCAGCCAGGGTATCCTTCGTTATTAACAATCTTAGCGCCTGCCAATTCAAATACAGAAGAAACCATATTTACGATATATTTTTTTTGCGATTCAGAAGAGCTGCGTTGACTAGTTCCAACTTCAATCTTCTGGCCTGGAAGCATTTTTATAGAAGCTAGGTTGGTAGAGGTTTCTACTAGTCCTGGAATATCTTCACTCATGCCTATAACGCCATGTGGACAGGCATATAGAGCAAGAATGAGACGTTCGGTTGCACCTTTGTTTATAACTTTTGATGGTATCTGTACAGACTCCATCTGAATGTCGATATTTGACTCGGTATGTTTAAGTTCTTCTTGTATATCGGCAAGGAAGTTATTTAGCTTCACCCGTATTTCTTCTTTATATTTTTCTTTAACCCCCAATATTGCATTAGCCTCGCGGGGTATAGCATTATGCAAGTTGCCCCCTCCAATTTTAGAAAGCCTCATGCCATATTTTTTTCTCGTAAGTGAATGAAGAAACCTCGTAATAATCTTATTAGCATTTCCAAAGCCTTTATCTATGTCACTTCCAGAGTGTCCGCCGCGCAATCCTTTGACTTTAATTTCAAACCAGAAATATTTTTTAGGAGAATCTTTTTCTTTGTACTCAAAATAAGCTTTAGTACCTTTACCACCAGCGCATCCGATATAAATCTCTCCCTCTTCTTCAGTGTCAAGGTTTATGAGTAGACTGCCAGTAAGAAAGTTTTTCTCTAACGAATTAGCGCCAGTTAGTCCGGTCTCCTCATCAACAGTAAAAAGAGCTTCAATCTTGCCATGAGAAATATTGTCCGCAGCCAAAACTGCAAGTTCTGCAGCAACTCCAATTCCGTTATCAGCTCCTAAAGTAGTACCTTTTGCTTTTACCCAATCGCCATCAATAACAGTTTCTATTGGGTCGTTGTCAAAATCATGCTCAACGTCCGAATTTTTTTCACAAACCATATCAACATGTGATTGCAAAATAAGCGTTGGAAGTTTTTCTTTACCAGGCGTGGCCTCTTTTGTAATAATAATATTACCAGCTTTATCCTGTTTAGCATCAAGATTATGCTTCTTTGCGAATTCTAGCAGGTATGAAAGTATAGCTTCTTCTTTTTTAGATGGTCTGGGTATCTGAGTAATGTCATAAAAGTAATTCCAGATAGCTGTAGGTTGTAAGTCTCTAATTGGCATAGTGTGTTTAATTTTTAAAAAAAATATATAATCGTGTTGATATTTAATCGTGTTGATATTAATTAAACCATAAAAATAGTCGAAAAATGGGGGTTGTGCAATAATTTTAGCATCTTTAATGACAATTTTAGCAGTCTAATTAGTTAATTCCACTATCTTTGTTATTCAATTTAAAGGAATATATTATGTTACAAACACTAATAATAGGTATAGCACTAGGTTTAATAGCCTTTTTATTAATGGGTGTTCGAGTTTTCTTCAAGAAGAATGGTGAATTCCCAAATACACATATCGGAGCTAGTAAAGCTATGCAGGATAGAGGTATAAGCTGTGCCACTTCACAAGATACAGAATATCGATTTAAGGAAAGTCCAGTAGTGAAATTATTAAAAAAAGAAAATTTATAAATATCCTCAAATGAAGAGTTACACCAATTACATAGTTAGCGGAGTGCTAGCTGTAGCAGTTATTATTCTATTTATTCTGCAATTTAATTCTAATTCCAGTTCTAAAGAAGAAAATGGAAAAAACCTTTCAGTTCTATTAAATGATTCTTCAATTACTTTGCCCGTTGCATTTGTAAACGTAGATTCACTTTTAGTAAACTATAATTTTGCAAAAGATCTAAATGAATCGCTATTGAGAAAAGAAGAAAGCACACGTGCAACTCTAAACCAACGCGAAAATCAGATTAACTCAGCTGCACAAGAGTTTGAGCGTAAGCTACGCAACAACGCTTTTTTAAGTCAGGAGAGAGCACAGCAAGAGCAAGAGCGTATTATGAAAATGAATCAAGAGTATCAGCAGTTAGCTGAGCGCCTATCTCAAGAGTTTCTTATCGAGCAAAATAAGCTGAATCTTCAAATGGAAGACACCATAAAGGTTAGAATTGAGGAGTTTAATAAAACCCGTAACTACGAAATCATATTCAGTAATATTTCAACAAGTACACTTATTTACGCAAAAGATAAGTATGATGTAACAAACGAAGTTATACATTTCCTCAACAGTAAATATGGCCCCGCAACTGCTTCAGCAGAATAACAACAGGTTTCATTTAATTTGAAGCACTGGTTGACATACTTGCAAAGGCATTATGGAAAGTATATCAATGCAAAATTTCCAAATAATGTTAAAGCAGATATAATTGTAGTTATACCCTGCTATAATGAGTTAGATCTCATACATACCTTGCAAAATATAAAAGCCAGTAACAGGCCCAATGCAAATATATTAATAGCAGTTATTATAAATTCTGGAGTAGATGCCAGTAATAACGTGTTATTGCAAAACCGCTCAACTTTCACCGAGGTTGAGCGGTTTGCTGTTTTAAATAACAATGACCACTTAATATATTTTCCATTGTTATGCGAGAATCTTCCCAAGAAGCATGCAGGGGTTGGATTAGCGCGGAAGATTGGAATGGACCTTGCAATTGATCATTTTTACTTAAATAATAATAGAAGAGGAGTGATTTTATCACTCGATGCAGACTGTGAAGTCTCCGACAACTTCTTCACTTCCATTTACGAAGAGTTTAAAAGAAATGATAAGCTAAACGCCACAATTCAAAACTTTCATCACCGCGTAGAAGGTGATAATAAAGAAATTGAAAGCGCTATAAGGCAATACGAGATGTACTTACGCTATTTCAGCAAGATGCTTAAGTATACAGGATTTCCTTATTATTATCATACTATAGGATCAGCATTTGCTGTTTCGGCCAATGCCTATGTACGAGTGGGAGGTATGGGAAGACAGCAGGGAGGCGAAGATTTTTACTTCTTACAAAAAGTATTTCAGCTTGGTCATATACGTGAGCTGCATCAAACCTATGTATATCCCATGGCCCGATTCTCAGATCGAGTTCCCTTTGGAACAGGGCCAGCTTTAGAGAAAATATTGGATGAGCCCGATAGAAAAATTAAGGTCTACTCAAAAGCTTCATTTTATCATTTGAGCTCACTCTTCAATATAAAAGATAGGCTCTTTAAAAAGAATGAAGATGAGATGGTGGACTTGCTAACACAGCTTCATCCAGCTTTACAGAACTTTCTAAAAGAGGTGAATTTTATAGACAGCTTAAATGATTGCAACAATAACAGTTCAAATCTAAATAGTTACACCAAAAGATTCTTTCATCATTTCAACACCTTCAAAATAATAAAGTATCTAAACTATGTTCATCCCTCACCATTTTTATTTGAAACACTGCAATAACATGTAGTGAATTACAATTATTTATTCAAAGCATTGCGTTAGCATATAGCAAATTACAGTTTTTTATTTGATAATATGCCTTAAAATTGTATTTTTGCACTCAAATTGTAACTATAAACTTTCTTTTTTCTAAATAAACTGTGATTCATGAATATCGATATCCTTGAAATTATTAGTGCTTTTTTGGTCCTATTTGCTATAATAGATGCACCAGGTTCGGTTCCTATTTTCTTAAATCTAAAAAGTAAAAATAGATCTATACATCCCGAGAAAGCTACACTATACTCATTAATTATCTTACTAGGGTTTCTGTTTGTAGGTGAGTGGCTTTTAAAATTATTTCAAGTTGATATCTCTGCTTTTGCTGTTGCTGGAGCAGTTGTTTTATTAATTATTTCTATAGAAATGATATTTGGTGTTGAGATATTTAAGAATGACAAC
Source organism: Bacteroidales bacterium (assembly GCA_012841425.1). Lineage (GTDB taxonomy): Bacteria > Bacteroidota > Bacteroidia > Bacteroidales > Dysgonomonadaceae > Proteiniphilum. The sequence goes on from DUUR01000178.1 coordinate 13,833, forward strand.
CCCTCTTCCGATAATTCATCAACTCTATTTCCTGTTGTTTTCCCATTAATAGCTGGTCCTGGTAGTTTTACAACTCTCCTTTCAATGAGGGCAGAGTATCAAACTATTAATATCATATTAGCTGTACTAGTTAATATGATTGTGGTGTATCTTGTGTTGAGATATCTCAGTGCAGTAAAAAAGCTACTTGGTGAAACAGGATCTTATATTCTCCGTAAATTTTTTGGAGTTATTCTAATGGCAATCTCTGTAAAACTTATCACTTCCAATCTCAGCCAATTAATAGCAACCGTTAATGCCGTTGGTTAGATAAGTAGTTTAAGTTCAGGTAGGAATATAATATTAATTATAGTTTAAAAGCTTGAATTTACAGGAAAAAATAGTATATTTGCGTTCTCTACCAGCAAGGTTTTGTTTGCGTTTTTAGGTTATGTTTAGTTAAAGTTAACTATCCACAATAAAGATAAATTTATTATATATATTAAATTCAACAACATGAGAATTTTAAGTATTTTAGGACGTGAAGTTTTGGATTCAAGAGGAAATCCAACGGTCGAAGTTGATGTATTAACAGAGTCTGGTGCGTTTGGACGTGCTGCTGTACCTTCAGGGGCGTCAACAGGTGGAAACGAAGCATTAGAGCTTCGCGACGGTGATAAAGGTCGTTACCTTGGAAAAGGAGTTTTAAAAGCAGTCGAAAATGTTAACGACGTTATTGCTCCTGCATTGATTGGTTTAAATGTTTTAGAACAAAATCAGATCGATGCCAAAATGATAGAGATGGATGGAACAAATACCAAATCAAACCTTGGTGCAAATGCACTCCTTGGTGTTTCATTAGCAGTTGCAAAAGCAGCAGCCGACTACCTAGGTCTTCCACTTTACCGTTATATTGGAGGAACCAACACATACGTACTTCCAGTGCCTATGATGAATATCATTAACGGAGGTTCGCACTCAGATGCTCCTATTGCATTTCAAGAATTCATGATTCGTCCTGTAGGTGCAAAATCCTTTAAGGAAGGACTTCGTATGGGTACTGAAGTATTCCATGCATTGAAGAAAGTACTTCACGATAAAGGCTTAAGTACAGCAGTTGGCGATGAAGGTGGTTTCGCTCCTAATCTGTCGGGTGGAACAGAAGAGGCTCTTGAGTCAATTCTTACAGCAGTTAAGAACGCAGGTTATACTCCTGGAGATGATGTTAAAATTGCGCTTGACTGTGCTGCTTCAGAATTTTATGTTGATGGTGTTTACGACTATTCAAAATTTGAAGGAGTAAACGGTAAAAAACGTACAAGCGAAGAGCAGGCTGCCTATCTAGAAGAATTAATTTCTAAGTACCCAATTGATTCAATTGAAGATGGTATGCACGAAGAGGACTGGGATGGCTGGAAGTTGCTGACAGACAAAATTGGTGATAAATGTCAATTAGTAGGTGACGACTTATTTGTAACTAACGTTGATTTCCTTGAGAAAGGTATCAAGTTGGGTTGTGGAAACTCAATCCTTATCAAAGTTAATCAAATTGGTACGTTAACCGAAACCCTAAATGCAATTGAAATGGCACACAGACATGGCTACACAAGTGTAACCTCTCACCGTTCGGGTGAAACTGAAGATGCTACAATTGCTGATATAGCTGTTGCAACAAATGCTGGTCAAATAAAAACAGGCTCACTTAGCCGTTCAGACCGTACTGCAAAATACAACCAACTACTTCGTATAGAAGAGGAGCTAGGTGATAGAGCAGTTTATGGATACAAAAAAATCAGATAACTGATATACTGAATCTTATATATTAAAAACCACTCCATAAGGGGTGGTTTTTTTGTTGGGCTACTTTTGCATTATTTACAATATTTTTTGCATATTTGTAAAGAATCTAAATTGTCAGCCTATGAAATACTTTTATCTTGTTCCAGTTGCCTCAGTTGTTGCTCTGATAGTTGCATACTACTTCTTTAAACAAATGATGAAGAAGAGCGAGGGCTCAGAGAAAATGAAATCTATAGCCGGATACATCCGCGATGGCGCAATGTCATATCTTAAACAACAATACAAAGTTGTTATAATAGTTTTTATAATTCTTGCACTCATATTTACCGTGATGGCTTATTTTGGAATGCAAAATAATTGGGTGCCTTTTGCTTTTATCACAGGTGGGTTCTTTTCTGCCTTAGCGGGCTTCTTTGGTATGAAAACAGCAACATTTGCTTCTGCCAGAACAGCTCATGCAGTTCAACATTCACTAAATTACGGATTAAAGCTTGCTTTCAGATCAGGCGCAGTAATGGGCCTGGTTGTGGTTGGGCTTGCATTGCTTGATATCTCTGCATGGTATTTAATTCTCGATTATTTCGTAGAAGATGCTGATGCAGGTCATAAGCTTATTATGATAACAACTACAATGCTTACTTTTGGGATGGGTGCCTCAATACAAGCACTTTTTGCGCGTGTGGGTGGAGGCATATATACCAAAGCAGCCGATGTAGGAGCCGACTTGGTAGGCAAAGTGGAGGCTGGAATACCAGAAGATGATCCACGTAATCCTGCCACAATTGCAGATAATGTTGGAGATAACGTTGGTGATGTTGCAGGGATGGGTGCCGATTTATATGAGTCGTACTGCGGGTCGATACTCTCTACAGCTGCACTTGGAGCATCAGCATTTGTTCTAAACCCCACTATGCAACAAAATGCCGTATTTGCACCAATGATTATAGCAGCAATAGGAGTGTTTTTGTCAATATTAGGCATCTTTATAGTTAAAACTAAAGATGAAGCAAACATCAAAGAATTAATGGATTCTTTAAATAGAGGCGTAAACGTTAGCGCAATATTTATAGCTCTATCTACTTTCCTTATACTTTATCTACTCGATTTTAGTAATTGGATAGGACTCTCTTTTTCAGTTATTACTGGTCTCATAGCAGGAATAATAATTGGTCAAGGAACAGAATATTTTACCTCCTCGTCTCACAAACCAACAATTAGAATTGCTGAAAGTGCAAAAACTGGTCCCGCTACAGTCATCATTTCAGGTCTTGGTACAGGGTTTATATCAACCTCAATTCCTGTATTAACCATTGTTTTTGCAATACTTATATCATTCCTCTCTGCTACTGGATTTGATATTAGTAACATGCTCTCCCCCGAAAGTGTAAGTATGGGATTATACGGAATAGCCATTGCATCTGTTGGTATGCTTTCAACACTAAGTATAACCCTAGCTACAGATGCTTATGGGCCCATTGCTGACAACGCTGGTGGTATAGCAGAGATGAGCAACCTAGAGCCAGAGGTAAGAAACAGAACAGATATGCTAGACTCCCTAGGAAATACAACAGCTGCCACTGGCAAAGGGTTTGCTATTGGCTCTGCTGCATTAACAGGCTTAGCTTTAATGGCATCATACGTTGAGGAGCTTCGTGTAGCGCTGCTGAGAACAGGTGAAACTATTCTTTATATGAGCAACGGCAATACTATCGAAGTAGCAAAAGCTAGCTTTGTCGACTTTATGAATTACTATCAGGTTACATTAATGAATCCTAAAGTTATAACAGGTATATTTCTTGGATCAATGATGGTTTTCCTTTTTTGTGGATTAACAATGAATGCTGTAGGTAGAACTGCCCAAAGTATGGTAGAAGAGGTTCGTCGTCAGTTTCGTGAAATAAAAGGCATATTAACTGGCGAAGAGACTCCCAATTATTCTCTATGTGTGTCAATATCAACTAAAGGTGCACAACGCGAAATGCTTTTACCTTCACTGCTTGCTGTAGCAGCACCTATACTAACAGGTTTGTTCATGGGAGTATCGGGTGTCATGGGATTATTAGCAGGCGGACTTGGATCGGGGTTTGTTATGGCAATTTTTATGGCCAATTCGGGTGGTGCATGGGATAATGCAAAAAAATATATAGAGATGGATAATCTTGGTGGAAAAGGAAGTGAATCTCACAAGGCATCAATTGTTGGCGATACAGTAGGCGATCCATTTAAAGACACATCAGGGCCATCACTAAACATACTTATTAAACTTATGAGTATGGTAGCAATTGTTATGGCTGGGCTTACCGTAGCATGGAGTCTAATTTAGCAGACTTCTAGCCTAAGTTTAGTGAATATTATAATATTGCATAGAGAAAGATACGGTATAATATTGTATATTTGATGTCCGAAAAATTTCCATTCGTAAGAGATATATTAACATTAAAAATAGAATTAAATTATGAGTTTTTTAACTAACGACAAATTAACTATTGTTGGTGCTGCTGGTATGATTGGTTCCAACATGGTTCAAACAGCTGCCATGATGCGTTTAACACCAAACATCTGTCTTTACGACCCATTTGAAAAAGGTCTTGAAGGAGTTGTTGAAGAAATGCGTCACTGTGGTTTTGAGGGTGTTAACTTTACATACTCAACAGATGTAAAAGAGGCATTCACAGGCTCAAAATACATGATCTCTTCAGGTGGTGCGCCACGTAAGGATGGTATGACACGTGAGGACTTGCTTAAAGGGAACGCAGAAATTGCAGCTCAGCTAGGAAAAGATATCAAATCTTATTGCCCCGACTTGAAGCATCTTACAATCATTTTTAATCCAGCTGACATTACTGGCTTAGTTGCTCTAATATATTCAGGCCTAAAGCCTTCACAGGTTACAACACTTGCAGCTTTAGATAGTACAAGATTACAAAGCGAACTAGCCAAGCACTTTGGTGTAGATCAAAGTAAGGTAACTGGTGCTCGCACTTATGGTGGTCACGGAGAGCAGATGGCAGTATTTGCATCAACAGCTTTAATCGATGGCAAACCGCTTGCAGATTTAATTGGTACAGATGCACTCACAGAAGAGCAGTGGGCCGATCTTAAGGTACGTGTTACAAAAGGTGGAGCTAATATAATAAAGCTTCGCGGACGTTCATCTTTCCAAAGCCCCTCATATACATCTGTTGAGATGATTCGCGCAACAATGGGCGGAGAGTCTTTCAGATGGCCTTCGGGTTGCTATGTAAACGGTCAAGGATTTGATCATATCATGATGGCAATGGAAACTACATTAGATGAAAATGGAGTTGCTTTTGGAGAAGTTAAAGGTACTGATGCAGAGATTGAAGAGTTAAAACAGAGCTATGGTCACCTAGTGAAATTGCGTGACGAGGTTATTTCAATGGGAATTATACCTGCTACGGCCGATTGGAGTAGCGTAAATCCTAACCTGTAGCAATCATAATATTCAGATATATTTGTCCCAAATTATCAGCAAGGGTCAAATTATAAATTAGATTAAGGGGCTGTCATTTATTTTGACAGCCCCTTTTATCTTAAAACTTATGCACCCAAGCCTCAAATGCCTTCAACCAATCGTCAAGGAATTTACGAGTATCAGGTTCTGCTATTTCTCCATTTTCATTAAACAGAGTCATCGTGTTGCCAATGTACGCTTCAGGTTGCTGCATCATGTAAACATCAACAAACACCATTGGCTGACGCAGTGCATGATTAGCAAGCGCGCCACCAATTGCACCAATAGAGCTACTTACAACAGCTCCTGGCTTGCCACCCCAATTGTTTTGGCCATATGGTCTCGAACCCACATCAATAGCATTTTTTAATACTCCCGATATAGATCTGTTGTACTCAGGCGTAAAGAATAGGTATCCATCGGCCTCTTTAATTTTTTTACGAAACTCCACCCACTCAGCAGGTGGGTTGCCATTATCAAGGTCTTCGTTATAATGTGCCAGATTGCCAATTTCAACAATCTCAAGATCAAGCGACTCGGGCTGCATTTTTATTGCATCAAGTGCAAGCTTTTTATTAAACGACCCTTCACGTAAACTACCTACAATAACGGCGATTTTTTTCTTACTCATATTTTTTATTCAGTTAAATTGTTAATTAACACCTCTGTTATATACATAAACGCTTATTTGTGGTATTTGTTCCACTATCAAAAGTGAATGTATGTTATAAGTTCAGGCCCAAACTATCTAATCAAACCCTTAATACTCCTCTAAAACCTCTTGCAGCATAATAAGATTCTGCGCCATTGTGGTAGATGAAAGTTCTGTTGTAACGGCTATCTCCAAAAAGTGCGCCACCCCGTTTGCGTACTTCGCTATCGGTGAGTAGCCAGCTTGAGGTTTTCATATCAAAATTGCCCAGTTCTTGTAGTTCGAAGTACTTCTCTTCATCTAAAAGTTCTATGCCCATCTCATTTGCCATGGCGAGGGCACTTCCTTTGGGCTTATGTTCTTTGCGAGTATTTAGGGCCGCATCATCGTAACAAAGACTACGTCTGCCTTTTGGGCTTTCTACGGAGCAATCGCAAAAAATATACTCTTTAGCGTATGAGTCATATCCAATTAGATTAGGCTCGCCACCTGTTTCTTCCATTTTATAAAGTGACCAAATTTTATCGGGATTCATCTCCAGCTTTCTTTGAATATCTTCCCATTTATATTTTGGTTGACCATTTGAATTTTCTACACGTCTATTAAGAGTAGCGAATAGTTCTGTGATTTGTTCTTTAGAAATTTCATTTTTTTTCATATCTAAAGTTTTAAGTTCTAAATTAATACCTGCGATTACGCATAGACTGTTGCGCACCCGTATTGTTGCTTTTAGATATAACGCTTGTTCTTTGTCTTCGGTTCTTGGTGTTTTTATTGTTTTGTATGTGATTGCCTACTGGTTCTCTCGAGAGCTGTTTTTCGAAATCAATTAGCTCTTGCTCAATCCTTTCTTGCTCGGCTTTCATCTCTTGGGGTGAATTGGTGTACTGAGAAATAGAGAGGTTGCCTGGATTGCCTGTTTTGTATATTTCTCCGTCATACATACGTGTTCTAAAGAAGTCGTCAATAGAGCCCCTCATATTGTTATTGATAGATGATGACATAGCTGGCATTTGTCGCAACTTTTGCTCAATCTCACTATAAGGAACCCAAAACAGTGGGTAACGAGTGGTGTCCTCGTAGTTATCAATTTTATAAAGAATGGGGCAGAGGGAGATTGGTAATACTTTTAGACTTGAAGAGGCTGTGTCGAAGTAATACACTACTTTTAAATAATAGCCCTGCACAAGATGAGAAGGTATATCGGCATCGTGAACTGTGATCGTGCCATTGTTAGTTTCGTAATATATATCAAAACGATCTAAGAACTCAGTGAAATTGATAAGGTACTCATCGGTAAAACTTTCTCTCCCATCTAGATACTCATACGCTTCAATATCATTGTTTTGTAGCGATCTAAAAAGGGTTGAAAAGAGATTCATTTTTCCATCCACAGGAGTTTCTGGAAAGTAGAGTGGGGAGTTAGTTGGATTGGTGAGATCTATATATCTATATATGATTCTGGACCACCTTGCATTTTCTAAAATATCATTTAAACGGATATCAGAACGGTTGGTTTGTGAAGTTGAAGAGCCACTGTTTTGCTTCGTTTTTTCTAATCTCCTTTGTTCAATTCGCTCTCTTGCTGTTTGTTGAGGAAACAGTGACAAAGAAACAAAAGAAAGTATAACTGTTAATATAATTGATTTCATATAGAAGTATTTATATTCAAATTTAATTAATTCTGATCTCCATTACTGCAATTTCGCGTTCAGTGCCATCGGGACCTGCCGCCTTAACACCTGATATATAAAAGTATTTTCCACGTGAGAGTTGCCTAATTTGATCTTTCTGGCGCACCGAGAACCGATTACCATTTGAGACTTCGGGAATGGCGTTTCCCATTGAATCGAAAAATATTGTACGGAAATTAAGTACACGAAAAGGGATATTGAGTATGCCGTCGTCTATGGCAGCATCAATTCCATCGGCATTCAATAAAGTGGTTTTAGGAACAACTCCTCCTTTAAACATCGCCAGATTACCATTTGCATCTGTATAAGATATAAATGGAGTGGGGTCGGGGAGAGCGCGAACCTTAAACTCTCGGGAGGTAATTTGCCTCATTGCGCTGTTTGCTGTTTGTGCTGATATGGAAATTGTAACATCTTGTCCCACCGCATTTGGACGAGCTACCCATAAATTGCCTTTACGATAAAGTGATCCGTTTATAATTGTTGCATTAATATCTTGTGGAGCAATTCCGGGTACAGATATACTTATTTCGTTTTCAATCCCTGCATATAGCACATTCATAAGCGAGGGAGCTATTGTGGCCATGGGCTCTATAACAGTGTATGTACTGCTGAATTTACTTTGTGTAGTTGTTCCATCATTACCGCTAATCTCTAGGTATCCTTCAACGGGGAAGGTGCCTACAGAGTTTGCAGGTAAAGAGAATATTCCTTTTTCATTTAAAGTAGGTGTTGCTCCATTGATATGCATGATGGGATGTATGGTTGTGTCCTCCGCAGAGAGAATTACTCTTGCATTGTACTCACTACCCTGAAATACAATGTCGGACTCTGATATTACGTATGCATTGAGTTGATTTACGCGGAAGTCACCAGCATCCACATTGTTTAAAATATTTTCAAGGGCATCGCCCTCTGCTGCTATTATATCGTTCTCTATTTTAGTAAGTATCGCAACCGCCGCTGCTAGGGGCATATTCTCGAAATGTTTAGCTTCCCAACTTTTGTTTGATTCACTTTGTGTACTTAAGCTTCTTTCTATTATGTTTCTTCGAGCAGGGTTGAGAACATGATTTGCAATACTATTGCGATAATTGTCTATGGCATTCTTGAGTTCACTGCCTTTTCCATTAATAGGAGATAGCATAATTATGGAGGCTGCATCTAAGTTGTCTTTATGTTTTATATTATCTACATCGGCCTTTTTGCCATCAGCCTCTCTAACCATTAGGTGCTTCAACTCTTGTATATATGCTGTGAGGGAGTCGGTCATACTTCGGACTTCTAAACCTTTTTGAAACCATTCCTCTGCTTTTTCGGGGTTTTGTTTGCTATAAGTTTCAAGCTCTTCAATTATCAGATCGTTTCTATCGGTTAGTGTATGAGAAGAATTGCGTAAACTTTTATCAACCAAGCCAAAACCATCTAGCACTTCTGCCGATACATTTAGCGCCAACATGGCAATGAAAACCAAATACATGAGGTTAATCATCTTTTGACGTGGGGAGTTGGGACTGTTTACTGCCATTGTGTGGTAATTTTAGTGGTCTCTATTGGTTGACATTGCATTAAGCATGCGAGCATAAACCTCGTTTAGTTCCTTGAGTTGTTGAGCCATTTTTTCGGTTTCATTTTTGAGGTTCTCCATCTGTTTGGCATACTCATGGGTCTGGTGAGAAAGATTGATATTTGCTTCTGGAATCTCCGATGAATGGCTATGCTGTTGATTTGTACTGCTTAGTGGCGTTTGACTTGTTAGTGATGCATGATTAAGCTGTGATTTTTGATTTGGTCGTTCTGCATGATCACTACCGTATGTTTTTTCTCGTTGATTCGTGTTATCGGATTTTAGAGCAGGAAACACTTTATCCCAGTTATAGTCTCTAATAGGCGTATCAAATGCAGAAAGGGTGAACACGATAACTTCTGTTACCATACCTATGAAAAGAAGCTCGTTGCCAAACGGAAAATGAAGTAGCTTGAACATGGCACCGAGAATCACAATTGCCGCTCCTATACTATATGCAAAATTAATGAAGCGCTTGCCCCGCTCGGTTTGGAGAAACTTTTCGAGCTTGTTTTTATATCTTTTGTATGCATTCATATTTTATGTTTTTGTTTTTTTATTCTATATGCAACCACCTTTAATGGGTTTATCTGTTGCCTGGTAATTGAGTGCGCACACATCTGAATCCGATGTAAGAGCGACCAACATTTTGTGTTTCAGCATCTCTTGTGTCGGCACGAATAAATGTTGCTATATCTTTCCATGATCCTCCTTTTACTACTTTTCGTTTCATGAAACTGGGGTCGTTAACTGAGGCATTATAACTGAATTCGGGATTTATGTTTCCCATCAACTCATTGCCAGCTTCGGTGTAAGCTGTGGATGTCCATTCTGCAACATTACCTGCCATGTCGTAAAGTCCGATGTTGTTTGGTTTAAAACTTCTTACTGGTGCTGTAATGAGATAGTTGTCTGCCGCATAAGCACCTTCGCCCGGATTGAAGTTTGCCTGGTAGCATCCACTTTCGGAGGTTGTTTCATTAGTTCCCCAAGGATATATATTATCGGAATTTCCACTACGCGCTGCAAGTTCCCATTCAGCCTCGGTGGGGAGTCTGTATTTTTCTATTTGAACTCCAGCTCTATTTATGCTCTTTTTTAAAAAGAGTGTGCGCCATTCGCAAAAAGCAGTGGCTTGTTCCCAGGAGACACCTACAACTGGGTAATTAGAGTAGGCAGGATGTGAGAAGTAGTTGCGCATGTAAATCTCATTATTGCTATTATCAAAATCATTTACCCAAGTGGTTGTATCGGGGTAGATGTTGACGATATAAGTATGTACAAAGTCGTAATGACTGCTATACGGACGAGTGATTGTTTCGTTTATTATACTACCATCGGGGGCAATATAAGCGGTGTCTTTGTTAATTAATAGCTGACTATCTTCTGCAACAGTTTGATATTGTCGTTTTGCCGCTTCACCCGCATCATACCACTCGTAGCGGAAGTTCATTTGATGAGCATCAAGCATCTTTTCTCCAGTAATTGGGTGTGTTTTATAAACACTATTGATAGTAGCCTCTTCTTCTTCGGTATTACGTATCCAAGGTATTGGGATTGACCAGTTGAGATGAGGAGCTACAGGATCGCCATAAATATCTTCGGTAATTTTGTAGAAATCATCACCAGCATAAGCAGGGTCGGCCATTCTTTCACGAATTATCGAGTCGCGCACCCAGTAAACAAACTGTTTATATTGCGAATTTGTAATTTCTGTTTCATCCATCCAGAAGTTGTCTACAGAAACCCCGCGAGTTGGAATATTTATGCCCCAAATTGAGTCAATTTCGCCACCCATTGTATATGCCCCGCGCGATACCAATACCATATTATATGGAGATGGCTCGTCCCAAACTTTTCCTGTAGGTATTCCAGTTAGTTCGCCTCCAACACCGCCACCCATACGACTTCCGCCACA
>DUUR01000018.1 GCA_012841425.1 Bacteroidales bacterium
CCTGCAAGTTGCATCATATAATCAGAAGACTTGTTTTTATCTGTTTCTAGATTCGCTGCCTCTGAGTAGTATTTAACTGCAGTTGTAAAGTCTTTGTCTCTAAGAGCCTTGTTAGCTAGTCCTAAAGCTGCGTTAGCAGTTGGTTCTAACTGGTGTAAATATTCGGATGCTGTAAAATAGAGATCGGTATCGGTACAACCAACAGAACCTAAAGCATTGATAACTTCATTAAGCATATCTTTGTTTGTTTTATTAGGCTCCACCTTGTCTGCATAGTATTCGGTAAGAGTTTTGCAATCTCCTGCTCCACTATTAACAAATCCTTGAACTATACCATCTTTTACAGTTCCAAGATAATCAGCATTAGCTTGATTATCTGCAGAATTTGCAATTGCCTGATCTACATATCCAACAACATTGAAGTAATCTGTTATATATTCATCTTTAAGAGAGTTGTCGTTTAGATACCTTGTAAGTGATGAGATCATTAGATAAGAGTATGCGTCAAGCGGATACATTTGATCTTTCATATCATTTACAGCTTCACTTAGCCAACTATAAATAACATTTTGATCGGCCTGGTCTCCCATCAGTTCCATATAGGTATATGTTTTTAACGCAAGTATGGTTCCTGCTGCATCTTCTTCACCAAAATATTTAAGTCTGGTATCGTAGATTTCCATTGTTTTATCTAGATACTCTTTCTTCTTTGCTGCATCAGTTTCTTTTTCGTAAAGAGCTGTAAAAATTCTTGGACCATAAATATAGATATTCTTACTTGATCCGGGGCAGTTTTCATATACTGATGTCCAGGGAGCTAAAGCGCCCTCATAAGATTCAGCTTTAGCTGCTGTTTGCATAAGACTTAAATTCACCCTACAGTTAACGCTGTCTTCGCCATGACCATAAGGAGCTTTAATGTGGTCATAGCCTGCTTTTTGTGCGTTTACACCAACTATCATTGCGATAGCAAAAAAACCAGTAAATATTAATTTTCTCATATCTTCTTAATTTTCGTTGTTTTTCTTTGTTCTCGTATTTTGGACAAAACGTTAAACGAATAGTTTAATTGGATCAATCAAACTGTCTTTTGAAGAACCATAATTCATTTACATTCATATTTAATGATATCTTAAACATATCTTGTCCAATCATATAATTGCTATTGGGTTTTTGTCTTGTATAGCCAAATCCAATATTAAGCATTGATAAGTGTCCTGTTCTTAAATCATGAAATGGCAGGCCCAATCCAAGGTTTACACCATATTCTTTAAAACTTCCCATTCCTAGTGATTGACTATTCTCGGGATTTGTAACACTCACGTTTAAGTAAGAATTTGAATATGATAACCCTCCCCTGAATCTTATTCGATGGAAGAAATTTTGACTATAACGGTCGATTACATATTCCAATCCTGTATTTATTCTATAAAGATTATTAAACCTAGTATCATCGGCAAGTCCGTCTAATTGGGAAGGATAGGTGCTATTCTCCCACATTTGATATGTACCGTCTAAACCAACTAAGAATTTAGCTGTTTGGTATGTTAATCCTAATCCGAATGTTTGAGGAATCTGAAATATTTCTCCTTGCAATGTGTCACTACTGATAATTTGAGATGGCAACAGGTTGGGGTTTTCATATGGGTCTGAAGTAAAATTCATTACAGAAGAAGTGAGGTCGGCTTTACTTTTAATCTCAGGGGAATAAACCGCACCAAATGTTATGGAGCGATTTCTATCAAAAGCATATTGATATTGAATTCCTAAATCGTATTTTATATCGCGTATAGAGTAAAAGTGTTTACCTTCGCTTACTAATGCGTTACTGGTATAAGGTGTGCTAACTCTGCTATGAGAGAAATTACCAAAAAGATATGCTATATTAGCACCAACAGACACATTCTTTATTGGCTCCCAAGCTAAACCTGCATATACCTGACTCAAACCACCTGTACCTCTGTAAGTTTCGAGATATTGAATATTGGAAAGTGAACGGCTTGTACCGAAGTTATATCCTACTTTTGAGTATGGTAGTAATCCTAGACTTGCTCCTACATTTTTAAAGACGGGGAACTGCATAGCTATATATTCGAGATTGCCGTTATAGAAATCTCTACTATTAATACCGTCATCCATTCGTGATAGATGTCCGGAGACCCCCATATCGAAGATAAAAGTGATTGAATCCAGCTCTGAGTATGATGCAGGGTTGCCGGGATTTACATGTTGGCTTCTTCGTAATCCATAGCTGATACCGCCCATTGACTCTGAAGCACCAATTGAAGGATTAGATAAAACTCCATAGCCATACCTCCCATATGGTGAGTTAGATCCTACTTGTTGCGAAAAAGTCACTAGGGTAATCGTAAAGAAAGCGAAAAACAAGGAGAAACGTTTTTTCTTAATATTCATCTGTTTAAGTATATATACAAGTCTCGGCCGCTAAGTTTTATATAAATATTTTAGCTTACAAAGATGACATTTTTTTATGATGTCACCAACAAAAGAGTGCAAACATCCTGTTAAAAAGATTAAAGATTAGTAATTAGAAGCTTTTTACACCACTATAAACACTTTGTTAATCTCTATCTTACAATTTTTTTATAGTTGTTAAACGAAACTATTTCGCTAATAGATTTCCTTTTCTTTTTTCTTAGAGGCTGAGCACTGTAACCTATTGTAATATCGAGCCAGACTCTTTTTGAATCAGGTATTGAAAGCAGTTCACGCATGGCAGGCTCATTAAACCAGCCTAAAATACATGACCCAAGACCTTCGGCATGTGCAGCCAGAACTATATGTGCTGCGATAATACCAAGATCCATTTGGGCATAATCTTTCTGCTTTACCCAACCTCCGATACCTGAAGAGAGATTTACTTTTTCTTCTACTAAAATTAAGTGAACCGGAGCTTGTTTAGTAAAATGATTCATTCCTAAAGCACGGGCAGAAGTTGCATCTGCAACTTTATTCTTTAATTCAGGTTCATCTACCACTATTATATGCCATGGTTGAGCATTACAGGCCGATGGTGCTAATTGTGCTGCTTGCAAAATTCTTTCTATCTTTTCTTTCTCTACCGGTCGTTGAGTATCGTATGCACGTACGCTCTGCCTTTTAGATACAAAATCAAGGAAATCCATTATAATTAAAGCTTCTGTATTTGAGAGTTTAGCTTAATGACAAAATTCTACTAATATATTTCCCAATGATATCAAACTCGAGATTCACAACCGAACCAACTTTAATTTGATGGAAATTAGTATACTCATAAGTATAGGGGATAATTGCAACCTTGAAGCTGTTATTTGTAGGTTCTACTACTGTTAAACTAACTCCGTTGACAGTTACAGAACCTTTATCGACAGTCATATATCCCTTTTTGGCCATTTCTTTATCAAAGTCATATTCGAACGTGAAATACCAACTGCCGTTTGCTTCTGTGACATCTTTACAAACTGCTGTTTGATCTACATGACCTTGAACAATGTGGCCATCTAGTCTGCCATTCATAAGCATACTTCGCTCGAGGTTTACCTTGCTCCCAACCTCCAACAAACCTAGATTGGATATTTCTAAAGTTTCTTGTATTGCAGTAACGGTATATACATCGTCTTTGATAGAAACAACTGTTAAACAGACTCCATTGTGTGAAACACTCTGATCTATTTTTAGCTCGTTAGTGAAATTTGATTTGAGTGAAATATGGAGGTTTCCTTTTTCTTTATTAAGAGCAACAACCGTAGCTGCCTCTTCAATTATTCCTGAGAACATATTTTTTTCTGTTTTAATAATTACCAAATTGAAGCTCTCTCTTCTTTTGCTAGATACATTGGAGCCGAAGAATCTATATTGAATGCTTCATACCATGCATCAATATGGGGTAAAGCACCATCAACGCGCCATTTACCGAGTGAATGCGGATCTACTTTAGTGAGTCTGAGCACTTCGGCATCACGTACATTACCAGCCCATAATCCGGCATAACTTAGAAAAAAGCGTTGTGCAGGTGTAAATCCATCTAATTTTTCTTCTGATTGAGCTTGAGCTGTTTTTTGAAATGCATTATATGAAACTTGAAGTCCGCCATGATCTGCAATATTTTCTCCGAGTGTAAATGTACCATTAGCTGGAACTGTATCCAAGACCATAATATTGTCGAAATAATCTACCAAAACTTTCGACCTCTCATCAAATCTGATTGCATCTTCTTCTGTCCACCAGTCTGTTAGATTTCCATCTTTATCGAACTTTCTGCCTTGGTCATCAAAGCCGTGTGTCATTTCATGACCTATTACTACACCTATGCCACCGTAGTTAATGGCATCATCACCATCTATAAAAAAGAATGGAGGTTGCAGTATGCCTGCTGGGAAACATATTTCATTTGATGAAGGGCTATAATAAGCATTTACTGTTTGTGGCGACATATACCATTTGGTTCTGTCTACAGGATTACCCAGCTCTTCTATCATTTCGTTATAAGCAAAATGAGCTACGCGAACTCTGTTTTGCCAGTATGAATCATCTTTTATTTCAAGTAAAGAGTAATCTTTCCATTTATCAGGATATCCAATTTTGACAATAAA
>DUUR01000179.1 GCA_012841425.1 Bacteroidales bacterium
AAATTGGAGGGCTACACAAATATAATCAATTATTTTGGGAGTAGCGTATATAACACCAAGGAAATGGCTCTGTTGATAGAAGAATTAGTCTACCAAGCTAAAGAACTGGGTATAGACACTATATCCGAGGAAGAGAAGGAAGCCTTACTAGCACTATATGAAAAGGGGGAGTAAAAATGGTAGTTTGTGATATTTGCAAAAGCAAAGTTAAAGACTATGCAATGCCAATCAATGGCAAGATTGCAATAAGAAAACTAGAGATACTTTACAGAAATGAAAACATATATCATCAGCACCTATGCCAGAATTGTTCAGATAGGATAATAAGTTATATCAAACTAATAAAAAAGGAGAATAGGAGGGAAGTAAATGCTTAACAAAGTAGCCTTAACAGGCAGGATGACTAAAGACCCAGAATTGAGATACTTAGGTAATGGTACACCAGTGGCAAGTTTTACTTTAGCAGTGGATAGGGTTTTTAAGAATAAAGATGGGAATAGAGAAGCAGACTTTATCAATATTCGGGTATGGAGGAAACAAGCTGAAAATGTAGCACAGTACACAGGCAAGGGAAGCCTGGTAGCAGTGGCAGGTAGGATACAGACTAGAAATTATGAAAACAAAGAAGGTAAAAGAGTTTATATAACAGAGGTAGTGGCAGATGAAGTACACTTCCTTTCCACCAATAAATCAAATAGGGCAGAAAAGGAATATGAGGATAAAGACTTAATACCATTTGACAACGAAGATGAATTGCCTTTTTAAGGGAGGTAGTCCAAATAAAAACAAATGTCAAGATTGTGGCCAGAAACTAGATTGGGAGGTGGAATAGTGGAACCAGACATAGGTCAAATATATAACGAAGGATTTGATGATGGGGTTAAGTATGCAATGAATGCACTAGAAAAAGCTTGTATGTATATAGTCGACTATACAGGAAGTTGCCCTTTGTATAGCAAAAACCATGACATGGATTGTGAGAAAAGATGTAGTGACGAAAATGAATGGTGGACTTGTTGGTACGATTACTTTAAGGAATTGTAGGATAAGTAACATTAATTAAAAAAAGGGGGATTTTAATGAATTGCAATAACTGTGAAAGAAGATGGCAGGATGGAGAAAATAGAAAAGGTTGCCAGGTGTTTATAAAAAAGCCAAAGAATTGCTGGGCATTTACAACAGATAAGGATTGGGAAAGCAAGGTAAACGAAGCAGTAAACAACTATTCCCTTAGAAAAATGGGACACTTCTTTGCAACTAGGGGGGAACTAAATGGGATTTAATGAACTATTTGAAGCAGTATGGGTTAGGGCAGTAGATGATGAAATAGAACTGGCTAGAAGGAGATTAATGGCTAAAGGTTTTAAAGTAGCTTACAGGATATATCAATTGAAAGGAGGTGAATTGCCTCCTAATGATAAAAGATTTATACCCTTCAAAAAAGACATAAGCGACTACATATATTTAACAATAGAAGATTTAGTATACAGGATAAAGCAACTAGTATTTGAGGAAAGTAAGGAATGGCCCTACAACAAAAATACAGTCCAGCAGGATAAAGAATATCAAGAATTATACAAAGAATTGGAAATACAGGTGGTGGAATTTAGCCAAGAAAGAATGTATAACAGATGGAATAAGATATAGATACATTATGATGATTATGTGTAATAAAGGGAGGTATCCAATATGGGTTTTATATGTAAACATTTTGACGGAGAATCTTATTGCTATCACAAAGATGAATCTACAACAAAACATGAATGTGAACATGAGTGCGAGATATCTGAAAAGGTCTTAGATTACTTTGAGGATTATACGGAAACAGAAAAAGAGATTTATAGAAATAATGAATAAATAATTTTAAGGGTAAGGCAAGCGTAATGTAGAGTTCTTTTTAGCGATAGGTAGTAAAAATTCACTGAAAGGAGGTTAGATTAATTATCAAGTTTTTCTTACTCTATATTATGCAAAATAAAAGAAAGAACTGTAACAATTTGGGGGAACAACACATATATATATGGATATTTTATTTGCCAGTTAAGATACTTGCCTTATCCTCTGGCATTTTAAGCAAATTTTACTAGTGTAAGACACATTGTGATGATTATGAGTCTGAAGGAGGGTCAATAATGATAATTAATAAATTAAAAAGATTGTTTTGTTATCATAAATGGACTCAAATAGGTAATCCTTATTTATGGGATTGTGGCTCAACTAAAAGAGTAGATGTAAGATGTGTAAAGTGCAATAAATTATCAAATGTTGATATATTTGATACACCAAAAAGGAGATGGGCATAATGATGATTATGTGAAGAAAGGTATTGATAGAGATGTTTCAAAGATTTACATGTAGATACTGTGGGAAAGAAAAACCTTGGGAAGAAAGAGACTATGATATGGGGTTATACTTAGCACAATTAGCTAGTTTTGAAGCATTAGGTCATATAGAAGGAGTAACGCCATATCTCATTTGTAAACAATGTTCAGAAAAAACAATAAAGATTAATACACATCATGAGGATAATGTGAAGGAAGATGATGCTAATGGAAATAAAAGAATTTGAAAAAATAATATCTACGAAAGGTGATTATGGATTGTGTCCTCCACCGATAGAAGCACAAGAAGGATTGAATATTTTAATTAAACATTTTCTAGGGAAGGATTGGTATGTAACATTACCTATAAGTCAAGAACAGCTAAATACAGAGGCGATTTATGAAATACTAAGCAAACATCCAAAAAAGAAATCCTTGAAAGAAATGTTTAATAAAGATTAAGACACATTCCAAGTATTGTATGCAATACCAAGAAAGGAGAATTTTATGAAAAAATTTACTATTGAAGTGGAAATGAATGAGAGATGGATACCACACTTTATGTCGATGCTTAAATATATGGAGATGCTCGGAAACAAGGGTAGTAGCAGGACAGTAGGCATTTATTCGGATGGGGATGGAGACTTTAATCCAAAGTTTAAAACTGATATTGAATGGGAAACAAAGCCTCCCGTATTCGACCATGATGGAAACAGAATTTATGATGCAGGATAGCGTTTAGACACATATCAAGTATAAAGTGAACTAAGGGGGATAATATGAGGATAGAAAGAAGCATATTTCAACATATAGAGTTTGAACTCTATAATTATGAGGAAACAATGAAAAAACTTGAATTATACAAGGAGCAAATACTGCATAGCACATCA
>DUUR01000180.1 GCA_012841425.1 Bacteroidales bacterium
AGCATTTTGTATGATGTTGATTCGCTAAATATCTCTTTCATACGTGGTACAAATGAAGTAACCTCGTTTCCGTAAGAATCTTCGATGCGGGTTACCAATACGGGGTCTACACGTATACCTTTATTAATAAATGAAGAATAGGCTCCCACCATCTCATAAACAGAAGCGTCATTTGGTCCCAACGCAAGTGAAACAACAGGATCGGCAGGAGTTTTTAGTCCAAATGATTGCAGCATCCTTGAGAAAGCATAGGGTGAGAACTGACTCATTAGATATGCCGTTACCCAGTTACTAGAGCGTTGAAGTCCCCATTTAATTGTAACAGTTTCGCCGCTTGTGTGACCGGGATTTCTGGGAGTCCAGTCTTCGCCAGTTTCTGTCTTAAGCGTTATAGGTTGGTGAAGTAAAGGAGTACATGGAGTCATACCTTCTTCCATTGCCAGAGTGTATAGGTAGGGCTTAATTGTAGAACCTATCTGACGCTTACCGGTTGTTACCATATCATATTTAAAGAACTGATAATCTGGACCGCCCACATATGCTTTTACGTGCCCTGTATATGGGTCCATTGCCATAAAGCCAGTGCGAAGGAAGTTCTTGTGATATCTTATTGAATCCCATGGGGTCATGGTTGTGTCAATCTCCTGTTGCTGCCATGAGAATACTTTCATTTCAACAGGTTTTTCTTTGAAGTTTTCTATGATTGCAGCGTCACTCAATCCTTCATTCTTAAGTATGCGATATCGCTCGGTCTGCCTCATTGCTCTTAACATCAAATCTTCTACCTGATCGCTTACATCGCGAGAATACGGAGCATATTTGGCTCCTCTTTTCTCTTTAAAAAACTCATCTTGAAGATATCCACCCATGTGCTCCTCTACAGCATCTTCGGCATGCTTTTGCATACGCGAATCTAGAGTGGAGTATATTTTAAGTCCATCGGTGTAGATATTATAATTTGAACCATCGGACTTGAAGTTTTTATTACACCATCCATATAGTGGATCTTCAATCCAAGACAATGAGTCTTCGGTAAACTGTTGGTTTTGCCACGAAGCATAGTTTTTTCTTACGGGCTTAACTGCCATCATTAGCTTTGCAAGATGCTGACGATAATATGGGGCTGCAATATCTATATGGCTTGATCTGTTGAAGTCGAGTTCAATAGGTGTCTGTTTTAGGGAGTCGGCTTCTTCACGAGACAGATGGCCTGCTTTTCTCATCTGATTAAGTACCACATTTCGGCGCTCTAAAGTGAGTTCGGAGCGACGAACAGGGTTATATAATGATGAGTTTTTTAGCATTCCTATAAGTAATGCGGCCTCTTCTATATTAAGTTCGCCTGGTCGTTTATTGAAATAAGTGCGACTAGCAGACTCTATACCTACTGCATTGTAATTGAAATCGTATTTGTTGAGATAGAGGTTGATTATTTCATCTTTTGTATAGTATCTCTCTAGTTTTGATGCAATAACCCACTCAACAGGCTTTTGGAATACTCTTTGCAATTTGTTGCTTGCTCTGGGTGAATAAAGTAGTTTTGCAAGCTGTTGTGTAATTGTACTGCCACCACCACTCTCTTCTCTTTGGAGGATAATTGTCTTGAAAATTGCTCTTCCAAGTCCTATTATATCAATTCCTGAGTGAGTATAATACCTGATATCTTCAGTAGAAACCAAAGCACTTATGAGGTGAGGAGAGAGGTCGGAATAGTCGACCATTATTCTGTTGTCGTCGCTAAGCGAATATGTAAACAGCAATTCGTTATCACTTGCTATTACCTGCGAAGCGTATCTGTCTATAGGATTTTCCAGCTCATCGATATCTGGTAAATACCCCACAGCTCCTGTAGAAAGAAGGGTGAAAAAGAGGATAGCTAAAATAACCAGTGCCCCGAATGCCTTCCACATTAATCCAACAATTCCTCTTTTAATAGATTTGTTGCTGTCTTTATCCTTTTTGTTTTTAGTTTCTATTTTCTTACCCATAATTTAGATGAGTCACTTCATACTATAATGAAAGAAGTGCAGTTGTAATGAATGATGTGCTAGTTGGCGCAAAAGTACACAAACTAGTCGTAATGAGGAAGGATGATTTATTAAAAATAGTTTTTTGACCAGTTTTGCCTCACTAATTAGATGGACTTTTATGCCATTAAGATGGTACAAAGAAGTCTTTGTTTGGCTAGAATTTTAATGTAAAACCTCCTGCAACGTTTATTCCTTGTGCAGGATAACCATACCAGATATCATATTTTTGAGATAGAATATTGTTTGCTTTAATGTTTAGAGAAAACGAATCATTAATGTCATACACAGCACCCACATTCAAATCGTTAATGTTATCCATTTTTATATTTGTACTCTTGTAATTGGTCCACCTATCACCCGCAAAATAATAGTTTAGTGTGAGCTTAAGGTTCTGTATCAACTCAAG
>DUUR01000337.1 GCA_012841425.1 Bacteroidales bacterium
CCGATTGCCGAAATGGATATACCTGAGCGATTTAGATGGCTTGCTGCCGTTCGCAGCTCAATAATTCAAACATCACCAACACATTTAGGAAAGGCAAATAATCTTGAGGAAACTTTTGAGCGCCTTTTCAACGAGCTTGTTATTTAAAAACTCAATTTGCTTGAAGTTATCTAATAGAGTGTGCATAAACCATATTAATCTCTACTGAAATTAAATTCTTGTAATGGCTCAACGCCTATACCGGGCTTTTCAGATGCAATTATCTTTCCTTGTTGAAGAGTAGCTCCGCTAAAACAATCATTTGCAATCAATAATGCTCCATCAAGATCAGCAAAATCCATACCTGAGTATATTTGAGAGGCAGCTGAAATAGCACATGAAGTTTCGGTCATACATCCCATCATCACCTTCATACCTAAAGACTTTGCAAGCTTACGCATCTTCCATGCCTCGTGCATTCCAGTGCATTTCATCAACTTAATATTGATGCCTGAGAAAACACCCTTTAACCTATTGATATCTTCTAATCTTTGAATGGACTCATCTGCAAAAATAGGCAAAGGACTTTCTTCAGTAAGTAAAGCAATATTATCGAAATCATTTTTTGGCATTGGTTGCTCAACCATCACAACCCCTTGCTCTTTTAACCAATGTATCATCTCAATGGCCTCGTGCCTGTCTTTCCAACCTTGATTAGCATCTACTGCCAACGGAAGAGTTGTAACAGACCTAATTGCTCTGATCATACGTTTATCATCTGGCCCTCCTACTTTTACTTTAAGAATATTGTAGTTGTCCATTACTTCACGGGTTTTTTCTCTAACTACTTCATCTGTATCAATTCCAATTGTGAAAGTAGTGTCGGGCGCATCATATATATTTAATCCATGTATTTTGTACCAGGGAGAACCAATTATCTTACCAGCCAAATCGTGCAATGCTATATCTACAGAAGCTTTAGCTGCGGTATTATTTAATGCCAATGAGTCTATATAGTTAACAATCTCTTCTATTTGTGTTGGATTGGTGAAACCAAACAGATCTACTTTCTTTAGAAAACTAATTACAGATTCTTGAGTTTCGCCCAGATAGGGAGGCAACGATGCTTCACCGTATCCCACAAGCCCGTCATACTCAATTTTAGTAAGCACTACAGGTGTAGTTGTTCTTGAGAATCCTGAAATAGTAAATGTATGTTTTAGCTGTAAGTTATATGAGGTCCAGGATAATTTCATTTTAGCTGTTTTCTGATATTTATTTAAAATAGAGGGAGTAATGTTGCTATCAAATATTTTATAGTCGCCATTTCTTGCCAAAGAGGGTAATGTAATAGCAGCAGTAGCAGCTACTAAAGAAGATTTTAAAAATTGGCGACGACTTTTATTCATTTTGATATTATATCGACATTTATTGGTTTATTGTTTTCAATGTATCTTTTAGAACGTAAATACCGATCAGCATTAAATTTGTCATATAATGCATCAGATGGGTTTAAACTGTTTATACGCACATAGTCTGAAGCATGGATAAAATGATTGTCTCCTAAATAAACTCCAACATGAACCACTCTTTCATCGTTAGATTTATTACTTTCAGAATTTCCGTGTTCAATTGTACCCTTTGGGCCCTTGGTGCCAAAAAAGA
>DUUR01000181.1 GCA_012841425.1 Bacteroidales bacterium
AGATACTTGTCTAAAGAAGCACTTTCACGATTGGTAATCGATTTTGTAATTTTTAATTGTCTCATCTATATCCTATCCTTCAATAAATATTTCTATCTTAAACGTTTGGGGGTGCAAAAGTACAAAATATATTTGTATTATCGTTTCTAATTCTCCTACACCTAATATATATAACAAAGGAATTTGATGTTTTACACCTAATCCCTTTGCTATAGAAACATATTATATAGTGATTTTGTTAGCAAAAAACCACTAATTAACATTGCTTAACATGGCGTCTATTCTGAAGATAAATCAATTGCTATGTATTGAGTTCTACCATTTGGGTAAAAACCAGCTACCAATAGCACCTTATCTTGCCTGTTTTGAGTTGACGCAACAATACTATTCAAATCATTTTCGCTATTAACGGGCGTATTATTTATTCTCAGTATAATAAATCCTTTATTTATTCCTTCTTTTCTAAATAGACCTCCAGATTCTACGCTTTCAACTTCTAAACCGCTTGTAATGCCAAGTTTAGATTTTCTCTCTTCAGATATAGGAGCAAATTTAGCCCCAAGTTTATCAAGTGGGTTGGTTACTTTCGATATTTCTGTGTTGCCCTCATCGTTTTTCAGTTCAACATTAAAGTTTTGAGTCTTACCATTTCTTTCTACAGTTACACTTACCACATCTCCAGGTCTGTATCTGTTTAGTTGAACCTGTAGCTCTGCAAAATTATTAATCGGAGCGTTGTTTATTGCAGTTATTATGTCACCCTTTTCCATTCCAGCCGCTTTAGAAGCACTTCGATCTGCAAAGTCATCCACCAAAACTCCTTTAATTTGAGATAGTTCTCTAGCTTTATCAGGATCTTCCCTTCTCACACCTTCAATGTTTTGAACTTGTATTCCTAAATACGCTCTTTGTACTGTACCATATTCTTTTATGTCAGCAGCAATTTTGCCAGCAATTGAAATTGGAATTGCAAATGCATAACCTGCAAAATTTCCTGTTTGTGAATATATGGCTGTGTTAATTCCCACTAGTTCACCTCTGGTATTCACCAATGCACCACCACTATTACCTGGGTTCACTGCTGCGTCAACTTGAATAAACGACTGTAGTCCGCCACCCATAACATTTCCTCTGTTTTTAGCACTAACTATACCAGCAGTTACAGTTGATGTCAAATTAAAAGGATTTCCAACTGCCAAAACCCATTCGCCTACTTTCAATGCATCTGAGTTGCCAAATGTGAGATAAGGGAAGTCTTCTCCTTCTATTTTCAGAAGAGCTAAATCACTTTGCGGATCATTTCCTACTACCTTGGCAACAAATTCTCTGTTGTCATTTAACGATACTAAAACTTCATTTGCATTCTCCACAACGTGGTTGTTTGTTATTATATATCCATCTTTCGAAATAATAACTCCCGAGCCAAAACCTACCTGTTCCCGGGGTTGAGAGGGAGCTCTATCACCAAAACCAAAGAAAAAATCAAATGGGTTTATATATTGTTGTCTACTTAATGTTTTTGTTTTTACGTGTACCACACCATCAACCGATCGTTCAGCGGCTTCTGTAAAATCGGGATATCCTTCGGATGTCATTAAGTTAGTAAGTACTACATTCTTATCCTGATTAAATGAGTTTGAGTATAACCCAATTTCTTCTGATGTAGTATTAGCTTCAGATTTGTCTAAAAAATTAATGTTATTTTTGTTTGCAACATTATAACCTAATAAGGTAACAATGGAACTAACAACTGCTATAAGTACTATGTAAAGTACATTTTTTGTTTTACTTGTATTCATAATCATTGTTTTAATGTTATTCTTTTGTTTCAAATATAAAACAAATAATGTGCAATCTTTGCTAGTGACATTTTACTTTTAACACTTTTAACTGAATAGAATTGGCGTTAACCGCATTTAACCCTAAGCCTGACAAAAAGACAGCTATCTGCGGTATTTATTTCTCCTGTTTGCGTATTTCTTGAATCTTAAATTGCTAATTGGCTGAAGTATATCAAAGAATAACAGGTTAATATTGAATTTTCTCGAATCAAATAGCATACTGTTTTTATTTATTATAAGCAAGAGTGTTACAAAACGAATTAAAAATAAAAAGACCGAGAATCCCAATAGTATGTAGTTCGAAAAATAAATTGAAGCTACTATTGAAAATAAAAGAATTAAATAAAATAAATGCTTGGTAATCGTTTCAAATCCCAGAATGAAATTTGCAGGTCCTTTATAAAATTGTTTTGTATACAGATATTTAGATTTAATAGACCTCCACGTCAAAAAGCCATCAACACTATCTGTTTCAGTTATACTGTCCCTTGATAACAGAACTTCTGTATTCTTTCTACTAGAAATTCTATTGATATACAAATCATCTTCACCACCATCTATACCCAAAACAGACGATAGCCCTTTGTTTTCAAAGAAAAGCTCTTTTTTATATGCCATATTTCTGCCAATACCCATAAAAGGCTTGCCCGCAATGGACATGGACAAAAACTTTAAATGATGAATAAGATTATCATAACGTATAAAGTTACCTAATCTAACTCTGTTTGTAAAAACCACTCTACTATATCCCAACAAGATGTCTTTACCCTTTGTAAACTCTTTTCCAAATTCTCTGATCCAGTTATTTGAAGTTGGTCTGCAATACGACTCACTAAACAAAACAATATCGTATTTTGCAGCTTTAACACCCAAGGTAATTGCAAGTTTTTTTTCATTTACTTCATCAGAACCTGCCGGTATAAATGTGTGATATAGTTGCGAGTAATTCTGTTCTGCAGCTTTAAGTACAACATCTGTATCGTCGGTCGATCCACTATTTACCACAATCACTTCATATACTGGGTAATTCTGATTTAAAAAATAAGGGAGGTTTTTTTCTAGCTCAAATGAGTTGTTTTTTGATGTAATTATTACAGATATACCTGGCAACTCGGCTTCATCAATATTTCTCTCTTCTCGTTTTTTTTCAAATGCCTGGGGTTTTCTAAATAAAATTAAACTGTAAAGAACTTGAATTATAAAAAATAAAAGTAGAGAAGCGCCCAGCACTAATTCAACTATTGAGAGCGATTCGAAATAAGAGAAGAAAATATTCATACTTGCAATGAATTTATAAAAAGAGTCTAGAAGTATAAGCGTTTTAGAAAATAACAATTAAAGTAAGTCAGAGTAATACGATTTAGGAATATCTCTGCAGTTATATTTAGAAACCATTGTTTCACCGTAAGCACCTGCCGAACGTATGGCAATTAAGTCGCCTCTCTTAGATTGATTAAGAGTAATATTTTCCCCAAAAGTATCACTCGATTCGCAAATCGGACCAACTACATCATACTTATTGAGGTCTCCATCTGAACTGATGTTTTCTACGTGATGAAATGCTTGATAAAGAGCTGGCCTAATAAGATCTGTCATCCCTGCATCAATTATAAGAAAGTTTTTCTGAATACCTTCCTTTAAATATAGTGCACGACTAATTAGTGAGCCACAGGCTGCTACTAATGAGCGACCTAATTCAAAATGTAGCGACTGTCCATCCTCAAGTTTTAGGTGCTTATCAAATAGACGAAAATAAGACTCAAAATCGGCCATGGGGAAATGGTTTGGATGTTGATAATTTATACCAAGTCCGCCTCCTGCATTAATTATCTCAAGCGATATGCCCTGATCATGAAACCATTCTCTCAAAAGTTTTATCTTAACACATAAGTCCTCAAATGAGGTTAAATCAGTAATTTGAGATCCTATATGAAAATGTATACCAATAAGTTTAATGTTAGGCGAGTTAGAAAGAGTTTTCAAAGTGACTGGCAGATCTTGCTCATTTATACCAAACTTATTCTCATTTAATCCCGTAGTAATATATTTATGAGTACGTGCGTCAACATTGGGATTAATGCGAAGTGCAACGGATGCTATCTTCCCTTTTTTTGCAGCAAGTTCGTTTAGAACTTCAATTTCTGGAATTGACTCAACATTAAAACAAAAAATATCATTGTCTAGCCCAATATTTATTTCTTTGTCACTCTTCCCAACACCTGCAAATGCAATTTTTGAAGGCGAAAATCCACATTCAATAGCTTTTAATATTTCATTTCCACTTACACAGTCGGCACCAAAACCTTGCGATGCTATCTCTCTTAGAATACGCGTATTAGCATTTGCTTTAAGTGCGTAATGTACATGAAATGGACGGTTTTCAGTCTCCTTAGTTATTGTCTGAAGTGTTTTTTGTAACAACTCCATATCATAATAGTAAAACGGAGTTTCGAGAGATTCAAATTTATCGTTTGGAAATTTGCCTTTGATCATTTTAATATCAACTAGAGGGTTTTTGTTTTCACAACAAAATTACAATTTTTTTGGTAAAGTCTACATACCTATAAAAGAATAAGCTTTTTCTAATTTTTGAAGCATTGTTAAATTGGCATCTATCCAATTAATTTTTATGCCTCTACGTTCCATTCCCCTAAACCATGTCATTTGTCGCTTTGCAAACTGATGAATAGCTACTTCCAGTCCTTCATGCATCTCCTTATAACTGATTTTTCCTATAACATATAAAGTGACAAATTTATACTCTAATCCGTAGTAAATCAAGTCGTCAGGCGATACCCCAGAGTTTATAATATTCCTAACCTCATCAATCATTCCTTCATCAATACGTGCTATTAGTCGTTCACTTATTTTTTTACGACGTAGTTCGCGATCAATTTTTACTCCCATTACACAACTTTCAATAGGAGGAAAATCTCTTTCTGAGGAGTCCTGTCTTGCCCTAAACTCTTCAATTTCAATAGCCCTTATTGCGCGTTTTTTTGTGTCGGTATCTGTGATATTATGCAGTGATCGATAACCTTTCAATATTTCTGTTAGCTCTTCAAGCGTTTTGCTTTGAAGTGATTCCCTTAATGTAATATTGGCCGGAACATCAGGCAAATTATAACCTTTAAGCACAGACTCTATATAAAGCCCTGTTCCACCGCAAAGAATTGGTCTTTTTTTACGAGAAAGAATATCGGCATAAGCATTGTGAAAATCACGCTGATATTCAAAAAGAGTATATTTTTCACCCGCTTCTCTTATATCAATAAGATGATAAGGAATGGCTTCTCCATTTATAAAATAATCAGAAAGATCCTTCCCCGTACCAATATCCATGTCCCTGTAAATCTGACGAGAGTCGGCACTTATTATTTCACCATTAATGCTATGTGCAAGATTAGCAGCAAAAGTAGTTTTTCCACTTGCGGTGGGCCCAAGTATTGTAATTAATTTACCCTTCATTCTACCAGCTGCCTCCTGCGCCACCCCCGCCAAAACGTCCTCCACCTCCTCCGCCGAAGCCTCTCCCTCCGAAGCCTCCGCCGCCAAAGCCGCCACTACCGAACCCTCCGCTGCTTCTACCAGAGCGAGGTGGAAAAAATATAGGTGGCATGTTTGTCCTGTGGTGTCCAGAACCTCCTCCACCACTATTATGGTCACCCCCTCCAGCAATTATTATGACTAATGCTATAATAGCTATTATACCAATAATTAAAAATAAAACCGGAAAGCCACCTCCTTCATTTCCATTTTCTGCTATATATTCTCCCGAAAGACGTGCTATCATCGCATCTATCGCAGCATTTACACCACCAAAATAATCCTCATCTATAAAATAGGGTATCATCTCATTACGAACAATTCTACCCGCATAAGCATCATTTATTCTTGCTTCTAATCCATAGCCCGTTGCAATAAACGCTTGTCCTCTACTATTGCCAACCTTTGGCTTAATTAAAATCACTGCACCATTATCCTTGCTTTTCTGACCAATAGCCCATTCATCTCCTAGTCTAAAAGCATAGTCCGACGCTGCATAGCCACCCAAATCATTTACAGTAACCACATATATCTGTGTAGAGGTTGAGTCGTTATAAGCAAGTAGTTTCTGTTCTAGTGTACTAATTTCTACAGCAGAAAAAACACCAGCAAAGTCGTTCACCAGACGATACGGAACCATCGGGTCGGGTATGTTTTGTGCAAATGCCCCTGAGGATATTAATATAATTGAGAACAATAGAAGAGTCTTACTCTTCAATAATAACTTCATTTTCTAATTCGTTTTTCTGCTTTTCTTCTTTAAGCACGTTTTATAATCAGGCTTTTAGCAGTGAAGTTTTCAGAACTGAACCTGTGGAGCAGTTTGTGCTTCAGGAAGGGCTTCAAAATAAGCCTTGTTTTCAAACTTAAACCATTTAGCATAAATCACCTGTGGGAATTTCCTAATATACGAGTTATAATCTTGAGCCAACTGGTTAAATCTATTTCGTTCAACCGAAATTCTGTTTTCCGTTCCTGCCAATTCATCCTGTAATGCTAGGAAGTTTTGATTCGCCTTTAATTCGGGATAATTCTCTTGAATTAGAAGTAGTCTTCCCAAAGCCTGGCTTAACTGATTTTGTGCCTGTTGATACTCTTGCAAGCTTTCAGTTGTAAGGTTCTCCGGATTAATATTCGTTTGAGTAGCTCTCGATCTTGCCTCGGTCACTTGAGTAAATGTTTCTTGCTCATGAGTTGCATACCCTTTTACTGTATTTACAAGATTGGGAATCAGGTCTGCACGTCTTTGATAAGCGTTTTGCACATTGGCCCATTGAGATGTCACTGCTTCCTGTTTCTCTACCATCCTATTGTAACCCGAACAGCTCGAGAGAGATAGTGCACCTGCAACTATCAATAAAATGTATAACAAATTTTTCATTTCTTTGAATTTTTATTTATTCATTAAATACCATGCAAATATATCCTTTTTTTAGATTGTTTTGTAAATCTCGCTTCAAAATCTATCATTAAAGGGAGTATAAATGAACAGTTATGTTAGCTTTATGGTTTTAATACTTCATGTGTAAGTGAAATTTTTTATATCTTTGTGTTCACGTCTAGCTTTCTATAAATATGAAACAGCTTCTTACTTTTTTTATTATATCAGTTTTTTCATTGGCTTTAAATGCCACTGAAGCTTTTGAGGTCCCTGACACTCTAAACCTGTTTGAAAATATAACGGATATCAGTCGTCAGATACAAGAGCGAACAACAGTAAAAGAGTCCACTCCCCTGTATGAGGAGACTTTTCCAGAAGAGATTATACTAGATAATACTCTACTTGAAGAAATATTACCAGAGGATACTATTCCCAATACTTTGTACGAAGCCCTTCCTCCAGATACTATAATTGCTCCTATAACCATTCCTTTTGTAAGTAGAAACCCTTTAGATTCTATATATACACGTAAAGAAAATGGTACATTACAACTTCCCGAGTATTATCAAAGTTCTTACTCCTTAAGCGGCTTAAATTTTAGAGATACGCTTTTCTATAACCCTCTTTTTCTACCAATGATTTATAATGGAAAGATTCTTCCACGCAACATTAATTTTTATTCTTTAGAAGATGAGAGTGAAAAAGGATTGCTCATTCCACAAGACAAAACCTTTGCTCCAAAATTAGAAGATGTTGATTTTATACATAGGGTAAGACGCAATTATTACATGGAATATCCCGACAGAGTGAGGTACTCTGTTCTTAGCTTCGATTCACTTCCTAGTGTAAGAGGAAGTGACGAGGATGTTAGAGAGACATTTAATCCCTTCAAAAAGCTTTTAGAGTCCGAAACAGCATATTCATTAGAAGCACCTGGTGTTGATATAATTGAAATCGAAAGAAAGTACTGGGTCCGCTCGGGTGAGCATTCATTTCAGTTTGCCCAAAATTATTTCTCCGATAATTGGCATAAAGGGGGTACTAACAACCTGAACTTTAATAGTTATCATGTGTTAAGGGCCAATTACAGGAAGGAGAAAGTAAAGTTTAATAATACTGTCGAGTGGAGGTTGTCTGTGTTCAATGCACCCGACGATTCGCTAAGAGAATATAGAATAGGAAACGATCTACTTCGTTACTATGGAGACTTTGGTATTGATGCATTTTTAAATGGATGGTCATACTCAATGAACATGGAGGCTAAGTCGCAATTATTCAATTCTTATCCCACTAACTCAAATGACTTACGTTCTGCATTTCTTTCTCCTCTCTACGTAAATGCTGGTGTCGGTTTAAAATATGCTGTTAATAAGAAATCAGATAAGGTACGTCATAGAAATGTAAAATGGGATTTAGCCATAGCCCCTATATCTATAAACTATAGATATGTAGGTCACGATTCTGTTGATGTTGTTAGATATGGTATTCCCGAGGGTGAGAAGTCTCTACTAGACCTTGGTTCTACTATCACATCAATACTAAAATATGATTTTACACGTTATATTTCGTGGGATTCTAGATTAACCTACTTTACAAGCTACGACAAAGTAATAACTGAATTCGAGAATAGTCTTAATATGGCTTTGAGCAACGCATTCTCAACAAGATTATATCTCAATGTGAGGTTCGATGATAGCGTTCCTGCCGATCCTACTTTAAAGTACTGGCAAGTTAACCAGACACTTAGTTTTGGGCTCAATTATAAATGGTAGTTTATAGTTAGAAGCGTTAGTTGCTAAGTGTAATTTGTAGTTGAATTTTTAAGTAGTTGTCTATAATTAAGACTATAAATTAAAAGTCTATTATTCAAAATAATCTCCTTCTCTTAACTTATATCCATTTAAGAAATCGATAACATTCATACGCTTTTTGCCCGAGAGTTGTAGATCGGTAATGGCAAGAAACCCGTTTGCTGTTAGCACATTTAAATAACTTTTATTATCGGTTGTAATTGAGCCATTTTCAAGAGTAGTTGCTTCATTGTCTTGTGTAGTTGCTCCATTTTTCAGATCCTCCGAATCTACCTCTTCAGATAACATACTAGCAAATAGCTTTACCCTCAGAACTTCATCAGTTTCAGGTCGGTGTAGCTCTGTCCATGCAGCAGGGTAGGGCGATAAGCCTCTTATAAAGTTGAATATCACTTCTGTGTCTTTATTCCAGTTAACCCTGCAATCATCTTTAAAAATCTTTGGTGCAGGTTTTAATTCAATCTTATTTGCATATAATTCATCCTGAGGAATACTTGTTACGCTACCCTCTATAACAGCGTTTACAGTCTTCAGTACCAATTGTGCACCCATCACCATCAATCTATCGTGAAGCGTTTCTGCATTATCAGAATTGGTTATTGTGGTTTTTTCTCTAAAAATGATATCACCTGTATCTATCTCATGAGATAAAAAGAATGTGGTAACACCAGTTTCTTTTTCACCATTAATTATTGCCCAGTTTATTGGAGCTGCTCCCCGGTATTGAGGGAGTATTGAGGAGTGCAGGTTGAAGGTGCCCTTTGACGGCATACTCCAAACAACTTCAGGAAGCATTCTAAAAGCAACCACCACCTGAAGATCTATTCTCAATTCTTTTAACTGAACTAGAAAGCTCTCATCTTTTAAATTTTCAGGTTGAAGTACTGTTAATCCTTTTTCTATAGCATACTGTTTTACAGGCGATGCTTGTAGTTTATATCCTCTCCCCGCAGGCTTGTCGGGCATGGTAATTACAGCCACAACGTTGTAGTTGTTTTCTACCAGAGCTTTAAGCGACTTAACCGCAAACTCCGGAGTGCCCATAAATAATATTCTTAAGTCTTCTTTTTTCATAATTGCAAATTTACTCATCATCCTGCGAATAGTTTTCTACCAACACTTCTCGGTATGAGTTAAATACCGATGATTGTGAAAGAAGACCCATATATTCACCTTTTTCATTAACAACAGGCAGGTTCCATGCTTTAGTAGCTTCAAATGTTTCCATAACCTGTTCCATATTACTGTTTATTTCTATTTTAGCTGGGGTGCCAACCATAAATTTTTCGACAGTAAATTTCTCATATAGCTCTGGGCGAAACATAATATTACGAATATCATTCATCAAAACCAACCCAATAAGAATATTGTCTTTATCAACCACAGGAAATATATTTCTGTTTGAATTTGAAATAACCTTTACCATATCACCCAATGACATATCAGGTGTAACGGTAGGAATGTCTTTTTCAAGTAAATCTGCTATCTTTAAGAATGTGAGTACAGCCTTATCCTTATGATGAGTTATTAGCTCTCCTCTTTTTGCAAGACGTATTGCGTATATGCTATGCTTTTCAAATATTAATATTGTGCCGTATGAAACCAATGAAACAATCATTAATGGTAGAAACATGTCGTACCCTCCAGTGAGCTCCACAATCAAGAACATACCAGTTAAGGGTGCATGCATAACACCTGCCATCACACCCGACATTCCCATTAATGCAAAGTTTTCTTGAGGTAGGTGTGCTGTATACCCTAGCTGATTAAGAGTGTATGAGAAAACAAATCCCACTATACACCCCAAAAACAGTGTAGGAGCAAATACCCCACCAGTACCACCCCCTCCGTTGGTGGCACTAGTTGCAAATACTTTAAAAAGTAAAACAAGTATAAGGAATACTATTATAGCCCATCTGCTCTCTAAGTTATAGAAGAAGCTCTCATTTGTAAGGCTGGTAAATGAATCACCTCCTGCAAGAAGTGTGTTAATTGTATTATAACCCTCACCAAATAGAGGTGGAAAAAAGAAAATCAATACACTAAGCATCACACCACCTAGTACAAATCTTTTCCAGGGTGGTAAACGGTGAAAGATGCTTTCAAGCCAGCTCATGCACCTAATTACATAAAGTGAAAGTATTCCACAAACAATGCCAAGTAAAATTACAAAAGGTATACGATCTAGCGTAAACTGTTCAACAAGTGTATAGGCAAACATGGCATCCATACCTGTTAGAATATACGATACCACCGTAGCGGTAACAGCAGTTACAAGTAATGGCAGTATCGATGACATAGTTAGGTCTAGCAGCAACACCTCAATAACAAATAGTATCCCTGCAATGGGTGCTTTAAAAATTCCTGCAATGGCACCTGCAGCTCCGCAACCAACCAAAATCATCAAGCTGTGCTGTTCAAGCTTAAAATATCTACCAAGGTTAGAGCCAATAGCAGAGCCTGTGAGCACAATGGGTGCCTCTGCTCCAACAGAACCTCCAAAGCCAATGGTAATAGAACTTGCCACTAGCGACGAGTGCATATTGTGTGGCTTTATCCTGCTTTTGCGTTGTGAGATAGCAAAAAGTATTTTTGTTACACCATGGCTTATATCGTCTTTTACTATATATCTAACATATAAGCCAGCAACCAATATACCTACTATAGGAAAAAGAAGGTATGAGTAGTTGAGGTTTGCCTGACTGAAGTTTTCTGTTAGAAAAACATGAAAAAAATTAATTGCCAATTTAAGAACATATGCGGCAAAGGCTGTTAGTATGCCCACCAAAAAACAGACTATCAGCAGAAAGTGTCTTTCTTTTATATGGGCATCGCGCCAAAGTAGAAATCTGTTATGAAGCTCTTTCAATTGCATTTATAATTTTTAATTCCTTTTAGAACAAAGATAATAATTTAGGCATCTAAACAAAAAAGGATAATAATTACCTTTTTAATTATGTTCAATCATTTTCGTATTATTTTGATGGTTCCATCTTTTCCTAATTTAAGTATGCTAGATGATTTAGCAGGCTTATTCTCCTTTTTTCTGTAATTAACTACATAGTCCACACCATTTTTTATAGTTGCCGATATTTTGGTAAATGTTTGTGGAGAAGGCTCACCACTTAAGTTGGCAGATGTCGACACTATCGGCTTTCTAAACCGTTTGCATAACTCGCGCGAAAACAGTTCATCGGTAATTCTAATACCAATCGAGCCATCATTAGCTATAAGGTTGGTAGCTAGGTTTTTGGCGCCATCAAATATAACTGTAAGTGGTGTGTCGGTAAGCTCAATAAGATCCCATGCAATATCAGGAACCTCCTGCACATAAGTTTGCAGTTTAGCTGGGTTGTCAAGTAAAACTATCATCGATTTACTGTCATCACGTTGCTTCAATTCATATATTTTTTTTACAGCCTCTTCGTTGGTGGCATCGCAACCAATTCCCCATATAGTATCTGTGGGATAAAGAATAATTCCTCCCTCTTTTAAAACCTCAATAGCTTTTTGTATGTCATCTTGCATCTGGCGCGTTATTTAATTAGATAATTAATCAAACTCTCTTATTTATTTTTTGCATAACCCTAACGTTTTCAAATGAATTACCTTTAGATAACCATTCATTTAAATTGCCTGTATGTATATATTCTGCTTTGGCAAACAGCTTTCTACTACCTATATTCTTTTCAGGAACCATAGCGTACAACTGCCTAAGATTAAAAAAGCTAAATGCATACTCTTCTAGTATGTTCAATGCCATTAAGCCATAACCCTGTTCTCTGTAATTACTGTCAATCAAAATTCCAACCCCTGCCCTACGGTGAAAAGGGTCGAAGTCATAGAGGTCAACAGCCCCAATAATGGCACCATTCGCTTTATTTACAACCATCAACCTTAGCTGCCTATCACTGTAAATATCATGTTTTGTGTCAATTATATACTGCTTTAGGTCAAATCTCGAATACGGGGTAATTGATGCACCATATTCCCAAAGGGTGGTATCATTCTCCCATTTGTAGAGAATATCTAAATCCTCTGGCTCGGGTGCTCGCAAACGAATACTGTTATTTTCAAGTAGCTTGTTCATAGTTATACAATTATTCTTGCCCTATATCATCAATGCCCTTTATGGAATCTTGTTCTGTATCCAATCCATCCTGTTGAAGATCTAACTCATCCTGCTCTAAATAATCTTCATCGCCTTTTTCTATTTCGTCAATAGGCTTCACAAGCTTCTCTAGTTCCGGAAACGAGGGTTTACAATACATAAAAAGTAAAAAGAGCACAGTAGTTATCCAGAAAAAATTCATATTCCCCGAATAATTATACAGCATAATATTTATAAGGGTTAATGAACTTATTGTGTATAGGCGAGCATAAAAGGCCTTTTTATATTTACTAATAGCAAGATTAATATTCACACCTTGAGGCACTTTGCTTAATAGGTGAGCAAATAACTTCAATATTCCAGGTATGGCAATAATGGTTATTACAATAATGTATCTCTCAATAATTATATTAACAATTTGCTTCTCTGCAAAAAATGGTGTTAGCTTAAACATTGCCAGTAAAAACAATATTACAAGAATAATAATGTTTAAACGATAGTGCGTTCTTAGCAGCTTAATGGTGGCGTCTAATTTTTTATCAGTCTCAATCATTTCGAAGCAAGTTTATAAGATTCATCAAAAGGAGTTCTGTTTAAGATAGATCGCCCTAGTGTAACTTCATCAGCATACTCAATTTCATCACCTATCGAAACACCTCTGGCAATTATACTCACCTTTAAATTATAAGGTTGAAGCTTGCGGAAAATGTAGAAATTGGTAGTATCTCCTTCCATTGTAGCGCTCAGGGCAAGTACTAGTTCTTCTATCTCCCCTATTTTCACCCTCTCCTCTAGGCTAGCTATTTCAATGTCCGAGGGCCCAATGCCATCTATAGGCGAAATAATGCCACCTAACACGTGGTAAAGGCCTTTGAACTGACCAGTTCTTTCTATTGCCATAACCTCTTTTATGTTTTCTACTACACATATAAGAGATTTATTGCGACTA
>DUUR01000182.1 GCA_012841425.1 Bacteroidales bacterium
AATAATTATCGCAAAATTGTTAGAAGTCAAACCATTATAGATAAAACAGAGAATCTTTATCATCTAAACCTACCACAGGATTCTGGTTTTGATACCCCCGACGGTGCATATACTATTAAAGAGATTAATAAAGCAATTAATAGTTTTACAGACGAGTATAAGGTTCCCTTTTCGATGCATGTTTCGGGTTACAAATACGAAGAGATTGCCAAGCATTTGGGCTTACCAATTGGTACAGTGAAGAGCAGAATCTTCTTTGCTAGAAAAAGACTAAAAGATATGCTCAAGGATTTTAGATATTACGCTGAATAATTAAACATTATATAAATCACATAAAAAAGCCTCTTCGTTTGCGAAGAGGCTTTTTTATGTAAAGACAGACGGTGAGAAAGCCTATTTTGTTTTTATGAACTGCTTAGGGTTTTTTGCTTTCTCCTTGAGAAGAGC
Source organism: Bacteroidales bacterium (assembly GCA_012841425.1). Classification (GTDB taxonomy): domain Bacteria; phylum Bacteroidota; class Bacteroidia; order Bacteroidales; family Dysgonomonadaceae; genus Proteiniphilum. The sequence continues at coordinate 448 of DUUR01000182.1, forward strand.
AATGTCTAGCACCTCTTTAACATCACTAACGTAGTGGAAGGTGAGACCCTTAATGTATAGTTCGTTTATCTCTTGTACATTCTTTTTGTTTTCTGTGCACAATATGATATCTGTGATGCCCGCACGTTTTGCTGCTAATATTTTTTCGCGAATTCCACCAACAGGCAATACCTTGCCACGTAGAGTGATCTCGCCAGTCATTGCTATATTAGCTCTCACTTTGCGCTGTGTATAGCTAGATACGAGCGATGTAATCATTGTGATTCCAGCAGATGGTCCATCTTTGGGTATTGCGCCCTCGGGTACGTGAACGTGAGTATTGTATTGTTCAAAAATTTCGGGATCAATATCAAGCTCATCGGCATGAGATCTAATATATTCCATTGCTAGCATTGCCGACTCTTTCATTACGTCGCCGAGGTTTCCGGTGAGTGTTAGTTTGGAGTTCTTGCCTTTGCTTAGGGAACTTTCTACATAAAGAATTTCGCCGCCAACGGCTGTCCATGCTAAACCAGTAACCACGCCTGCGTATTCATTGCCCTGATATTGCTCTCTAGTGTAATCTTCTATCCCGAGATATTCTTTTAGATCTGTTGCTTTAAGAGATTTAGGATATGTTTCTTCTGAGGCAATCTTGCGTGCCACACGGCGCATTACCTTAGCTATTTTTTTGTTTAGTTCTCTAACGCCCGACTCGCGAGTGTAGTTCTCTACTATCTTTTGAAGTGTAGTTTTGGGGATTTTGAACGATTTTTTATCTATGCCATGATTTTCTAGCTCCTTGGGAACAAGGTGTCGATGGGCAATTTCAATTTTTTCTTCTGTGATATAGCCACCCACATTTATTAGTTCCATACGATCGAGTAGAGGAGCAGGAATGGCGTTGAAGTTATTGGCGGTTGCAATAAATAATACTTTCGATAAATCGAAATCGATCGACAAATAGTTGTCGTGAAAAGCTTCGTTTTGCTCAGGGTCTAACACCTCTAGAAGTGCAGAAGATGGATCGCCCCTAAAGCTAGACCCCAATTTATCTATTTCGTCTAACACAAAAACAGGGTTAGATGAGCCTGACTTTTGTATGTTTTGAATTATTCTACCAGGTATTGCTCCAATGTATGTGCGACGGTGTCCACGAATTTCAGACTCGTCGTGCAAGCCCCCTAAGGAAACACGCACATATTTGCGATTAAGTGCTTCGGCAATTGACTTGCCTAGTGAGGTTTTTCCAACCCCTGGAGGGCCGTATAGACAGATGATGGGCGACTTTAAATCTCCTTTTAGCTTTAATACTGCAAGGTGTTCTATGATACGCTCTTTAACTTTATCCATTCCAAAATGATCTCTGTCGAGTATCTTTTGGGCATTTTTTAAATTGAAGTTGTCTTTTGTATACTCGTTCCAAGGAAGTTCGAGTATGGTTTGAAGGTAGCCAAACTGCACTGAGAAATCGGGTGCATGAGGGTTTAATCTCTCTAGCTTTTGCACCTCTTTCTCAAACGTTTCTGCCACTTCGGCACTCCATTTTTTCTTTTTTGCTTTTCTTCTGAACTCGTCAATTTCTAATTGTTGCGAGTTGCCTCCTAGCTCTTCCTGTATGGTTTTGATTTGTTGCTGGAGGTAATATTCTTTTTGCTGTTGATTTAGGTCTTCGCGGGTTTTTAGCTGAATATCCATTTTCATCTCTAGAAGTTGCAGCTCGCGACTTAGTTTGTTTAAGAGGCGATAGGCTTGCTCTTTTTCATCGTCGATGGCCAGTATCTCTTGCTTTTCGATACTCGATATAGGCATGTTAGTGCCCGAATAGCTAATTAATATCGATGTGAAACTTTTATCGCTTAGGGTTTGAACTAGCTCCTTTGGTGGGTCGCCAATTGTATTAAGCATGCTAAGCATGGTTTCTCTGATTGAGTCTAGAACTGCAACATACTCTTTGTCATCCTCGGCTGGTTTTATCGATTCTTTGAATTTATAGTTAGCGAGCAAATATGGCTCGGTTTGCACTATTTCATTCCATTGGAAACGTTTTTTTGCCTGTATTATGATGCTGTAATTGTCTTCTGAAAATTCTACAACACGTAAAACTTCTGCTACTACACCTATTTGATATATGTCATTTGGTTTAGGATCTTCGGTGGAGGCGTTTTTTTGACAAACAAGACCAATGTATCGTTTCCCTTTTGGAAGTGATTTGATTAATTCAATTGATTTTTTTCGTCCAACAGATATTGGCAGTGTGATTCCAGGAAACACAACTGTATCTTTTAACGGGAGAATGGGCAACATATCGGGGAGATCTTTTTCATCTATATTGTTGTTGTCAATAGATAAATCTCCTGTTATGAATGATATAGTTCCCTCAACCTCTCTATCGCTAGCGCTATTTATTTTAAATGGATTCATATTAATCTTCTCTTAGAAATAAGAACGAAATAATTATTATATTTGTTTATGCAGATTGTATACTTTATTTACTCAAAATTCATGCCAAAGTAAAAATAAAGGGA
>DUUR01000183.1 GCA_012841425.1 Bacteroidales bacterium
ATCCTTGATATATGCAACTATTTTTTTCATCTAATTTAGATAATTATGCACGGGTCGAGAGACTCGAACTCCCGACACCTGGTTTTGGAGACCAGTGCTCTACCAACTGAGCTAGACCCGTATAAGAACCTTCCTAATCCTCACATAAAGTGAGAAGATTGGAAGGTTATTATTTATAATCCTTTATTCTCTTTATTCAGAGACTAAGGTTTAGTCAATTAGCTCAGTAATCTGACCTGCACCAACTGTACGTCCACCTTCACGGATAGCAAAACGTAGACCTACGTTACATGCTACTGGATAGATTAGATCTACTTCAATTGTTACGTTGTCACCTGGCATAACCATCTCTACACCTTCTGGTAATTTGATTTCACCAGTTACGTCAAGCGTACGGATATAGAACTGAGGACGGTAGTTATCGTGGAAAGGAGTATGGCGTCCACCTTCTTCTTTCTTCAAGATATACACCTCAGCTTTAAATTTAGAGTGAGGTTTTACTTTACCTGGGTGAGATATAACCATACCACGTTTGATATCATCTTTATCAATACCACGAAGTAATAGACCCACGTTATCACCAGCCTGACCTTCATCAAGTATCTTACGGAACATTTCTACTCCTGTAACTACTGATTTTCTTCCTTCTGCACCAAGTCCAATAATTTGAACCTCTTCACCTGTTTTGATTATACCAGTTTCAATACGACCAGTAGCAACAGTACCACGACCAGTAATTGAAAACACGTCTTCAACAGGCATAAGGAATGGTTTGTCCACATCACGTGGAGGTAGTGGAATCCATGAATCTACTGCACTCATAAGTTCCATTACTTTATCTTCCCACTTCTCTTCACCATTAAGAGCTCCAAGAGCTGAACCTTGGATTACTGGAGTTTCGTCTCCATCGAAATTGTAGAATGAAAGTAACTCACGAACTTCCATTTCAACTAATTCCAACATCTCTTCATCATCAACTAAGTCAACCTTGTTCATGAAAACAACAAGTCTGGGAACGTTTACCTGACGTGCCAAAAGAATGTGTTCACGAGTTTGAGGCATAGGTCCGTCAGTAGAAGCTACAACAATGATAGCTCCGTCCATCTGTGCAGCACCAGTAACCATGTTTTTTACATAGTCAGCGTGACCTGGACAGTCTACGTGAGCGTAGTGACGATTTTCAGTCTCATATTCAACGTGTGAAGTATTAATTGTAATACCTCTTTCTTTTTCTTCCGGAGCGTTGTCGATTGAATCGAACGAACGTGTTTGAGAGAAGCCTCTTTTACCCAAAACAGCAGTTATAGCAGCTGTAAGAGTTGTCTTACCGTGGTCTACGTGACCTATAGTACCGATGTTGACATGCGGTTTCGTCCGGTTAAAATGTTCTTTTGCCATAAAATGTCCTATTAATTAGTTTAAATAAAATATGTATTCCTATTATTTACGTTTATAAACAGCGAAACTCAAGACACATAGCATTTCTGCCTAAATCTTGAATACATGTCGAATAATAAATAGTTGAGCCGATGGCGGGAATTGAACCCGCGACCTCTTCCTTACCAAGGAAGTGCTCTACCGCTGAGCTACATAGGCAAAAAAGAGCGGTGACGGGACTCCCCTCTATCACTCGGGATAATCTTCTTTGACCCGTGCAGCTTTGTGCTCAATAAATTGAGCGGAAGACGGGACTCAAACCCGCGACCCTCAGCTTGGAAGGCTAATGCTCTATCAACTGAGCTACTTCCGCAAAATCAAGATGTCTCTAGTTTATATAATAATGTTCCATTTGAATATTATTATACCTGTTTATAGACAAACTTTTAGTGGGCAGTGATGGATTCGAACCACCGAAGGCGTAGCCAGCTGAGTTACAGTCAGCCCCATTTGTCCACTCTGGTAACTGCCCTTAGAAAAATTTAGTGAGCCTCTTGTCGGATTCGAACCAACGACCCCGAGATTACAAATCACGTGCTCTGGCCAACTGAGCTAAAGAGGCTTGAACGCTTGTTTTAGCTGTCTCTAGATATTTTATCTGAGAAACGGTCGCAAAGGTAGTGATATTTTTAATTATGCCAAAACTTTATTCGACTTTTTTCGAATTATCTTACTTTTTTTTCTTTCGTTCTTATGATTTGTTTTTCAATTGCCATAATACAGAGGTCTATAGCCTCTTCAAACGTATTTGCATTTTTGTTTGCAAACACCTCTTTATGTCTAATATTTAATTTTAGAGCCGCATCTTTGTTTAAAACTGCTTCTGGTTTTATAACCTTTAGTATTACTTCTGCTTGAATTATCTCATCTGAGATTCTTTCAAGTTTCCTTACTTTTTTCTCAACAAATGTTTTTAATTGATCAGTTGCGTCAAAATTCACAGATTGAATTGTTAGTTCCATGCTATTACCTCCTTTATTTATTTGCTCTCGGATGAGCGTTTTGATAAGTTTTCTTCATCTCTTCAAAAGTCACATGAGTATAGATCTCAGTTGATGAAAGACTACTATGTCCCATCAACTCTTTAATAGAGTTTATTTCGGCACCATTATTAAGCATTGCTGTTGCAAATGAGTGTCGGAGTACATGGGGGCTTTTTTTTGAAAGTGTTGAAATACTTTTCAAGTGGTTATTAATGATTTTATATACGAGTTTTGGATACATAGCGTTTCCATCTTCTTTAACAAAAAGAAAAGTAGATTTGTTCTCAATTTCTTTGTCTCTTACCCGAATGTATTTCTGTAATTTCTCTTTTGTCAGGTCCGAAAACGGAATTAATCTCTGTCTATTGCCTTTTCCCGTTACCCTTATTGTGCAGCTTGTAAGATCTATATCGCTGTCTTTAAGTGATAAGAGCTCGGCTCTCCTCATGCCTGTAAGATACAGAATTTCAATTAATAATTGATTTCGTACCCCTGTAAAGTCATCAGAGAAGTTGTTTTCATCATCAAGAATCTCGTCCATCTGTTTTTCACTTACAAATGAAGGAATCTTTGAGTTTAATTTTGGACCCGAAACAGATTTTACTGGGTTTTTTTCTATAATACCTGATTTAGTTAAAAATTTATAGAATGATTTTAAAGAGCTAAGCTTTCTGTTTACCGAGCTTGTTTTAAAACCAACTTCTATTAAGCTTCCTATCCATGTTCTAACGATATCACTATCGACAGATATTAATGCTAGATTTTCATCTTTTGCTTTAATAAATTCTTCAAACTGAATAATATCATTAAAATATGAAATCTCCGTCAGGGAAGAGTAGTTCTTCTCATAACGGAGATAGTCAATGAATTTTTCTTTCCACATTCAGTAGCCTTTTGAATAAATCTATAGTGCTACGAAGATAAAGAAATTAATATTTAAATGGAAATTTATTCCATATCTTCTTGCAGTTTTTGCACATAAACAGCATGCTGTTTTTGCTTTCGGTTTTTAACCGATGGTTTCATAAAGGCCTGACGTCTGCGTAGCTCTTTAACAACGCCTGTTTTTTCATACTTGCGTTTGAACTTTTTTAGTGCCCTTTCTATGTTCTCTCCTTCTTTTAATGGAACTATTATCATTATGCAATAACCTCCTTTCTATTTGGAGTGCAAAGATATAAATAAAAAACTAGTTTCTATTCAAAATCAAATATTTTTAAATGTGCTGGTTCAAATCAAAAGAGTAGGTTAGCCTTATTAGGACTATACATTAGTCGGCTTAACACTGTATCAACTCTGTATTAACACCGTATCAACCCTGTTGCTATACAGGGTTGATTAGGACTATGTACGGACTATATATTGTCTTCATATAAGCTTTGTATTGACTTTGTTTAGGTCTTGTATTGACTTTGTGTAATTTGTATACACAAAAAAAGAGACTTACTCCGTTCAGAGTTAGTCTCTTTAATAATATACTTTTATTAATGTGAAATTACTTCACCTCTTCAAAATCTACATCAGTTACATTATCGTCAGATGATTTGTCTTCACCTTCAGGTTGTTGCCCTCCGTCTTCACCTGATTGCGATGCTTGCTGAGCATTTGTAGCATTATACATTTCTTGAGAAGCTGCTTGGAATACAGCGTTCAATTCATTAGATGCAGCGTCAATAGCGTCAATGTCTTGAGCTTTATGAGCATCCTTTAGTTTAGCAAGTGCTGCTTCAATAGGTGCTTTTTTATCAGCTGGAATTTTATCCCCTAAATCTTTCAACTGTTTTTCAGTTTGGAAGATTGTAGAGTCGGCTTGATTAAGCTTGTCTATCTTCTCTTTTTCTTTTTGGTCTGCTTCAGCATTAGCTGCTGCCTCTTCCTTCATACGTTTAATTTCCTCATCGCTTAAGCCAGATGAAGCCTCAATGCGTATTTTTTGTTCTTTTCCAGACGCTTTATCTTTTGCAGATACATTTAATATACCGTTAGCATCAATGTCAAATGTTACTTCAATTTGAGGAACTCCTCTTGGAGCAGGGGGGATGCCGTCAAGATTAAAGACTCCAATTTGCTTATTGTCCCTTGCCATTGAGCGTTCACCTTGAAGTATATTTATCTGTACAGAAGGCTGATTGTCAGAAGCAGTTGAGAAAGTCTCGCTCTTTCTTGTAGGGATAGTTGTGTTAGCATCTATTAGTTTTGTCATTATACCTCCCATAGTCTCTATACCTAATGATAGAGGAGTAACATCAAGCAATAGTACATCTTTTACTTCACCTGTAAGTACAGCTCCTTGAATTGCAGCACCAATAGCAACAACTTCATCAGGGTTAACACCCTTGTGTGGCTTCTTTCCAAAAAGATTTTCAACAAGTTCCTGTACGGCCGGAATTCTCGTAGAACCACCCACTAGAATAACCTCGTCAATATCAGAGTTGCTCATCCCTGCATCTTTCATTGCAGAAATTATAGGTTGTTTACACTTTTGTAGTAAATCATCAATTAATTGCTCAAATTTAGCCCGAGAAAGAGTTTTTACTAAGTGTTTTGGAATACCATTTACAGGCATTATATAAGGTAGGTTGATCTCAGTTGTGGATGCGCTAGAAAGTTCAATTTTAGCTTTTTCAGCCGCTTCTTTTAAACG
>DUUR01000184.1 GCA_012841425.1 Bacteroidales bacterium
TGGTTAATGAGTCAGAGAAGAGGATCGGTAGAAACAAAAGCTACAGAATTTATTAAGGGTGATGTAGCTGATATTGATGAAGCATTAAAAGGTGCACGAGACATTATTGCAGAGTTAGTTAATGAGGATGCGGAAGCTAGAAATAAGGTACGTTATATATTTTCTCGTGAGGCTGTAATAACTTCCAAAGTTGTGAAAGGGAAGGAAGAAGAGGCTGAGAAATATAAAGATTATTTCGACTTCTCTTCGGCGCTGGCTAAATGTCCTTCGCACCGCCTACTTGCTATTAGAAGAGCTGAAGGGGAAGGGCTCTTGCGTGCTTCTATTTCGGTTGATGATGAGAGGTGTCTGGATCAGCTTGTGCCAATGTATGCTATAAATGATACTGAAGCAGCAGATCATGTGGAGGAAGCTGTGGTTGATGGTTATAAGCGGCTGTTAAGGCCTTCTATAGAGACTGAGTTTGCTAATCTCTCGAAAGAGAAAGCTGATGAATCTGCGATTAAAGTGTTTGCTGACAATTTAAGACAGTTACTGCTTGCACCTCCATTGGGTCAGCAAAGAATATTAGGAGTAGACCCAGGGTATCGTAGTGGCTGCAAGCTTGTTTGCTTGGATGAACAGGGTAATTTGCTGCACAACGAAACAATATACCCGCACCCTCCTCAGAATGAATTCTCGAAAGCAGCTAGTAAGGTTTCAATGTTAATATCGACTTACAAAATTGATGCTATTGCAATTGGAAACGGTACGGCTAGCAGGGAGACTGAGCGCTTTATCACAAACATTAGATATGATAAGGAGGTTAAGGTATTTGTTGTTAGCGAAAGTGGAGCTTCGGTATACTCTGCCTCGAAAATTGCCAGAGAGGAGTTCCCCGAATATGATGTAACTGTTAGAGGCGCTGTATCTATTGGTAGGCGCTTGAGCGACCCACTTGCAGAGTTAGTGAAGATTGATGCCAAATCTATTGGAGTGGGACAATATCAACATGATGTTGATCAGACTAAATTAAAACGTTCGCTAGATCAGACTGTTGAGAGCTGCGTGAACCTTGTGGGAGTGAATGTAAACACTGCTAGTAAACAGTTGCTTACGTATGTTTCGGGATTGGGTGAGTCATTGGCTCAAAAGATTGTTGATTACAGGATTGAAAATGGAGCTTTTGAAAGTAGAAAGGAGCTTATGAAAGTGCCACGTTTAGGTGCAAAAGCATTTGAACAGGCGGCTGGTTTTCTCCGAATACCTTCGGCAAGTAACCCACTTGATAATTCTGCGGTTCACCCCGAAAGTTATTATATTGTTGAGAAAATGGCTAAAGATCTAAACAGTTCTGTAAAAGAATTAATTGGGAATAAACAGTTTATAGAAAACATAGATATTCAGCGTTATAAAACTGATATGGTTGGCACAGAAACGCTTACTGATATTTTGCAGGAATTGGAAAAACCCGGTAGAGACCCACGCTCTAAAGTGCAGGTTCTTGAGTTTGACTCGAGCATTAGAACTATTAATGATGTAAAAGAAGGTATTATCGTGAATGGTATTGTAACCAATATTACAAATTTTGGTTGCTTTGTTGATTTTGGGATAAAAGAAAATGGACTGGTTCACATCTCCGAGATGGCCGACAGGTTTATATCAAATCCCGCAGAGGTTGTTTCGCTGCATCAGCATGTTAAGGTAAAAGTGATATCTGTTGATCTTGAAAGAAAAAGAATTCAATTGAGCTTGAGGGGATTAAACTAATCACACTAATAATTTCCCTCCCGCTTGCTTCGTGTTTATTGCCTGTATTAAGTATTTTAGTATTTAGTATTTGAAGTTTATTCATACTCACATATATACTACACCTATCCAGCATCTATCACTCTTCTTTTGTAGCATTAAACGAAATTGTGTTTTAAGTGTTATTACATGGAAACTATAAGATAATATACTTGACGCATGGAGTTAGATTATAAGGGAGAAAAAAAGTCATTACACTATAAACGTTTATATGAAGGGATTAAAAAGTTTCAAACTAATGAGTTCATACCCCGCCAACAGTTCTTTGAAGATCTTGGACAAAACCAAAATCCCCACACACTTTTTATTGGTTGTTCAGATTCACGTGTAGTACCAAACCTGATTACTCAAACTTTTCCGGGTGAACTTTTTGTTGTAAGAAATATTGCGAACCTTATACCATTTTATAAGAAACAATCAGATACTTACTTAGCTACTACTGCAGCGATCGAATATGCGGTTAACCAGATGAATGTAAGTAATATTATTGTGTGTGGACACTCTAATTGTGGTGGATGCGCTGCTTTATATCAGGATAAAGAACTTAAGAATCTTCCTCACACTAGAAAATGGATGGAGCTTGCACATCCTGTAAAAAAAATTGTGGAGGAGAAGATTGCAAAGAACAAAATAACTATTGAGCAAAGGAGTGTTATTACAGAACAATTGAACATAGTTGAACAAATGGCCCATTTATTGAAATACAGCTATATTAAGAAAAGAGTGAAAGATGGAAGTATAAATGTAATGGGATGGTACTATAATATTGAAAAGGGTGAGATTTACAATTACGATAAAGAGCTAAAGAGGTTTATTAGATTAGAATAGCAATTATTTATCTAAAAAGTCTATTTCGAATTGTTGCTCTATGAGATTAAAACTCTTACGGTGATGTTCAGTAATACCATAAAGCCTGATGGCTTCGCGATGTTTTTTTGTTGGATAACCTTTATTGTTAACCCATTCGTATTGAGGAAACTGTTTATCTAATCGTTGCATATATTCATCTCGATATGTTTTGGCAAGTATAGAAGCTGCAGCAATTGATTGAAATTTAGAATCTCCTTTAATTACACATGTATGCTCAATTTCATTAAAAGGACGAAATCTATTTCCATCTACTATTATATGGCTGGGTTGAACGGTGAGTTTTAAAAGCGCTTTGTGCATTGCGCTAACGGATGCCCAAAGGATATTTAAACTATCGATCTCTTCGGGAGTACACAACGCAATAGAATAGCAAACTGCATTTGACTCTATTATATGACGCAATTCGATTCTTTGTTTTTCGGTCAACTGCTTTGAATCGTTGAGCTCTTTACAATCGAAATCATGAGGCAGTACAACTGCTGCTGCAAACACAGGACCTGCAAGACAACCGCGACCAGCTTCATCGCATCCTGCCTCAAAGATGTTGGGCTTCATGCACAATTTTAATATGTTCTTCTCCTTCATAATAGGATAATTTTAACGATTAAATGTTTCAAATTCAATTATTAGTTTATTATCCTCAGGAGGAAAGTCGAAGGTGTATTCTTCAGCCTTGACATCATTCCCTAGTATAGATGCGAATGATTTTATCATTTCGAGTAGCTCACTATCAAGCACCTCGTCTCCTTTCACATGTGCTAGATGCAACCCCACTATCATCTCTCTAAGAATATCTTTAATATTTGGAGGTATGGGTACACCAAGATTATTTAAACGATTTTCTGCAACTTTATTGGTTAGTATCTTGAGCTTATTTCTATATTCTGATTCTAATTTATAATTTGTTGGAGTAGAAGTGACAAATCGAGTATCTATATATAATGTAGAATCAGTAAGATTCATAATCCTGTACGCAAATGGATACTGAGAAAGACTTGCAGTTTCGATATCATATAAAACATTACCCGAAGGCGATTTATGCAATGTTATATCGTTTGAATGGAA
>DUUR01000185.1 GCA_012841425.1 Bacteroidales bacterium
AAGCTAAATGAGCATAATAAAGTTTACTTGTATTATGCCATAGCGAGAATTAATCATTCTATAATATTGAATTTAGCAAATTTCAGCAAAAGCTGTTTCTTGCCAGCCGATTCAAACTCAACAAATGCACGTCTGTCATTACCGCTCAATTCAATAGAGGTTACCTCGCCACGTCCAAATCTCTCATGCTCTATGATATTCCCAACCTGCAACTCTTTCGCTTCTTGCGAGAGAGGCATGGAGGGAGCTGCATTGTTTACAGACACAATATTTCCTCTCCTCTCTGGAGCTCTTTGCGGTGCTATATCTTTAGTGGCAGCACGGCCTAAACTCTCTCGTTTTACTCTTTGCTGACGCATAGTACCCCAAAAATCATCGGCACTACTTGTCCCTTTATTGCTATAATTCAGAATGCTCTCTTCAGATACATAAGCCTGATCAATCTCCATCACGAACCTACTTATTTTAGCTGAATTTGTTTGTCCGTTCTTAAACCTACTCTTAGCATAAGTTACAGTACACGTTTTTCTTGCCCTCGTAAGAGCAACATAAAAGAGCCTTCTCTCCTCTTCTAATCCTCTATTCTCCGATTTTGCCATCGAAGAAGGAAACAAATCCTCTTCCATACCAACAACAAACACATGATTAAACTCAAGCCCCTTGGCAGAGTGCACAGTCATAAGAGTTACTTTCTGTGCCTCTTCATCATCCTCGGTGTCTTGGTCTGTAAGCAATGATACCTCTGAAAGAAAATCTGTAAGCAAAATATTCTCATCGCCCTCCTCTTGCCTAGTAGACACAAACTCTTCCATCGCATTAATTAGTTCCTGAATGTTTTGCGAACGGCTCAACCCTTCTGGAGTAAGATCGCTATATGCCTCATGAGAAATCCCCGATTTCTTTATCACCTCCTGTGCTATCTCATATGCCGATATGGTATCTCTTTGCTCAATAAAGCCAGATATAAGAGATTGAAAGGTGGCAAGTCTATTTCTAGCTCCTGCGTTAATCTCAAGATTATATTCAATGGGCGAGCTCAGCACCTCCCAAAGGCTAACATTATGAAGCTCGGCAGAAGATGCTATTTTACCAACCGTTACGTTGCCAATGCCCCTTGTAGGGTAATTAATTACTCGTCTAAATGCTTCTTCATCCGACGGGTTTACGATAAGTCGGAAATACGAAATTACATCTTTTATCTCTTTGCGTTGATAGAAAGATTTTCCTCCGTAAATTCTATACGGAATATTTTTCTTTCTAAGAGCATCCTCAAATATTCTCGATTGAGCATTAGTACGGTAAAGAATAGCAAAATCGCTATATGTATCATGCCGCTCAAGCCTCATGCGCGCAATTTTGTTAGCTACAACAAGTCCTTCCTCAAAATCAGAGAACGTGCCCAATATTTCCAGCTTATCGCCAACTTCATTTTCAGAGAATACATCCTTCTCAATCTGCTCGGTGTTCTGTCTGATTAAGCTGTTGGCCGCATTCACAATGTTTTGTGTTGAGCGGTAGTTCTGCTCAAGTTTAAATACTTTAGTTTCGGGAAAGTTTGATTTGAAGTTAAGTATGTTGTCGATATTTGCTCCCCTGAATGAATATATACTCTGTGCATCGTCGCCCACCACACAAACACGGTGATGCGCATCAGCAATTTGTTTTACAATAAGGTGTTGAGAGAAGTTGGTGTCTTGATACTCATCAACCAGAATATATTGAAACTGATTTCTATACTTCTCAAGTATATCTTTATGATCACGAAACAAAATGTTTGTGTACATCAAAAGATCATCAAAGTCCATACTATTAGCCGCTCTCAACCTGTTTTGATAACGTTGATAAATCTCAAATAACTGTGGTTGCCTTGCTCGGCGGTCGTATTCCAATAATTCGCTATTAGCGGCATACATGGCAGGGGTAATAAGACTGTTTTTAGCTTTCGATATTTGCCCATGAATTGCATTCTGACGATACTGTTTATCGTCCAGCTTCATATCTTTTATTATCAATTTAATAAGATTTCTAGAGTCTGCAGTGTCAAAAATGGTGAAGTTAGGTTTAAATCCAATCGCTTCACCCTCCTTTCGTAATATTCTGGCAAAAATTGCATGAAAGGTACCCATCCACAAGCTTCTTGCCTTTTTCTCGCCCACAAGCTCAGCAATACGAGATTTCATCTCTCTGGCTGCTTTATTGGTAAAAGTTAATGATAATATATAGTAGGGTGGTAGGCCCTGTTCAAGCAAATAGGCTATTTTATAAGTTAATACACGTGTCTTTCCCGATCCCGCTCCAGCTATCACAAGCGATGGGCCGTCGCAAAACTCAACAGCAGCTCTTTGTGCATCATTAAGATTTGTGAGTATGGACGTTTCACTGTTTGTTTCATTTTTCTGCATACTTACAAAAGTACATATTTTTTTAATGAAAAAAACCGCTCTCATATGAAAGCGGTTTTAAAAAATATCTGTCTTGTTTACTATCTGAATGTGTAGCGCAAGCTTAAAGCGATACCACTAAACCAGTAATCGTTATAACCATTAGTAAAGTTAAAAGATGGCTTCCAGTCGAGCGACACATTAAAAGGAGCACTGGGGAATATATATTCCAAACCACCTATAA
>DUUR01000186.1 GCA_012841425.1 Bacteroidales bacterium
CTTCATTTTTTACAATCAACTCAACATCACCAAAATCAGATGCAGGTTGAAGTTTCCCCGTGTTTAAATCAAACATCGCCTTAGTGGCAACATTAGTTATCACCACCCTTAAATCCCTTAAATTATTAGGGGCATACCCCCTTATATTTATCGCAATTTTAGAAAGCTGGTGACTAAAAGAAAGTACCACCTCTCCATCATGCTTACTAATATCTGTTGCATTATTTGAATACATAAAATCTATATCAGGCAGGTTAATCTGAGAAGAAATATCAATTGGGTATTTAAAATCATTTATTACTTCGCGATAAGGGTAATAAGCTATAAAATCTGCACTCTTGCCATCACTAGGGAAATATAAAGCATCATCCTCGGTAGCAGGTGTAAAACTATAATTGCCACTATTGTTTATATATTTTGCATTTTGATTGAAAGTTGTGCCCACAAAAGATTTATCAACCTCCTTCATGTAAACACCAATTTTGTCATTCTTGTGCCATGTATCGTCAGAAGCACGTGTGGTTAATCTTTCTATATTAGCACTAAAATTGACTTGGTTTTCACTTGTATTCCAACTAATTGGTTCTCCTTCGCAAGAAGCAATTAGTAAGCATATTAGCGAAAGATAAAATAACTCGATTTTCATGATTATAATTTATTTAATTTATAAAGCTTTCATTCAATATTAGTATACATTTTTAGTTAAGATAGTTGAAAATTAAACTACAATATTTTGTATTAATCATTCATTTTGTTTTAACAGGGAGCATTATAGCAAATAATGTGAAAATGCCAAATAATAGTGCAAAAATTAAAGCTGTCAACAAAACACTTTAATATATGTTTAAAGAGAAAGTACAAAAACTCAACAAGAGAAAATTCAAACAATTAGCAAAAGTAAATATAACACATAGTAAGACTTATTCAGTTAGACTAATTTCAATACATAGCAATAGTAAACTAAACAATTATGGAAGATTTAAATAAATACTCAAGAACAATAACTCAAGATCCCACACAGCCTGCCGCACAAGCTCAGCTGTATGCTTTGGGGTTGACAGACGACGATTTAACAAAAGCGCAAGTGGGCATAGTGAGCATGGGCTACGATGGTAATCCTTGTAATATGCACTTAAACGGATTGGCTACGGAAATTAAAAAAGGTATATGGAAACAGAATCTGGCAGGATTTATTTTTCATACAATTGGTGTGAGTGATGGAATGAGCAACGGCACCGACGGCATGCGCTACTCGCTTGTGAGCCGTGAGGTAATTGCCGACTCAATAGAAACAGTTTGTGGAGCTCAGTATTACGATGCACTTATTGCTGTGCCCGGATGCGACAAAAATATGCCAGGTTCTCTAATTGCCATGGGGAGGATTAACAGGCCTGCCATAATGGTTTATGGTGGCACTATTGCTCCTGGACATTACAAAGGAAAGGATTTAAATATAGTATCGGCATTTGAAGCTTTGGGCGAGAAGATTGCCGGAAAGATAGATGAGACCGATTTTAAAGAGATAGTAAGGCGTAGCTGCCCCGGTGCCGGCGCATGCGGTGGAATGTATACCGCCAACACAATGGCAGCTGCAATTGAGGCCATGGGCATGAGTTTGCCATATAGCAGCAGTAACCCCGCCATAAGTAAAGAGAAGCGACAAGAATGTTTGGATGCAGGTAAATATATTCGTTTACTTCTCGAAAGAGATATTAAACCACGTGATATTATGACGCGCGAGGCTTTTGAGAATGCAATAACTATTATAATTGCATTGGGAGGAAGCACCAATGCTGTGCTTCATATGCTTGCAATGGCCAGAACTGTTGATGTGGAATTATCTATAGATGATTTTCAGAAGTTTAGCGATAAGGTTCCAGTTATAGCAGATTTTAAGCCTAGTGGTAAGTATTTGATGGAAGATCTTCATAATAAAGGAGGAGTGCCATTAGTTATGAAATATCTGCTCAAAAAAGGGATGTTGCATGGAAATTGCATGACAGTGACAGGCAAAACATTGGCCGAGAACTTAGAGGAGGTGCCCGATATTGAGTTTGATAATCAAAATGTTATCGTTCCGTTAGAAAAACCTTTGAAGCCACAGGGGCATTTACAAATATTGTATGGTAACATTGCCGAGAGGGGAAGCGTTGCCAAGATAAGTGGCAAGGAGGGAGAGCGGTTTGAAGGAACAGCACGTGTGTTTGATGGTGAGAAGGATTTAATTGCAGGTATTTCAGAAGGGCGTGTTAAAGC